>NZ_CAKVJB010000027.1 GCF_934754935.1 uncultured Holdemanella sp.
TTGAATCATCCTCTTTCTATTGTACCACTGGTGTAAATTTTCTCTTTTTGACTAGTCCTATTTATATGCTAACATCAGTATTCTGTATTGAGCCAATGCAATTGTTTGTAGCAGGTAATGATTATGTTCCAAATAGTGCTAAATGGGATGAACTAAGTGAAACACAACGACAAACTATTTAGGAAATTAATTATTATGGTTATTCTTATCCAGGACATGAAAGCGAAAACTATTATGTAGCTACTCAAATCATGATCTGGCAGGTTGTTACTGGCACATGGTATCAACCATACTATATGGATGGAACGACAAATTATAATATTTCAAATGAAGTTAATGAAATCAATCGTTTACGAAGTACACCTCAAGGAAGACCTTCATTCAATAATCAAACGATCAAAATGGGATTAAATACTCCAGTCACTTTAACAGATTCAAAAGGAACATTAATCAATTATTCTATTACAAAATGAAAAAGATTAGCCAATTTGGATCTACCAACAAGGCTAATCTTCTTTTATTATCTTTTCATGAATAATTCAGGTAATATTAGATATAAAATATACATTCAATTTCTCATCAGGAACACGCTCTCTATATTATTGGTATCAATTTGGTAGCAAAACAATCTATAAACGCATAAAAAGTGCCTTATATAAGGCACTTTTATTCATTTTATCTCTACTCGAACTCAATTGTTCCAGGAGGCTTACTAGTAAGGTCATACATTACACGGTTAACCCCACGAACCTCATTGATAATACGAGACATAACTTTATTTAATACTTCATATGGAATCTGAGCTGATTCTGCAGTCATAAAGTCAATTGTATTAACGGCACGTAAAGCGATGGCATAATCATATGTTCTTTCATCACCCATAACACCTACTGAACGCATATTTGTCAATGCTGCAAAGTATTGACCGATTGAACGATCCAATCCAGCATTTGCGATTTCTTCACGATAGATTGCATCTGCATCTTGTACGATTTTTACTTTTTCTTCAGTAACTTCACCAATGATACGAATTCCTAAACCAGGTCCTGGGAAAGGTTGTCTGAATACTAAGTATTCAGGAATACCTAATTCTAAACCAGCTTTACGAACTTCATCCTTGAATAAGTCACGTAATGGTTCAATGATTTCTTTGAAATCTACGTGATCAGGAAGTCCACCAACGTTGTGGTGAGATTTAATTACGGCAGACTCTCCACCTAAACCACTCTCAACAACATCTGGATAAATTGTTCCTTGAACTAAGAAATCAACTTTTCCAATTTTCTTAGCCTCTTCTTCGAATACACGAATAAATTCTTCACCAATGATTTTACGTTTTGCTTCTGGTTCTTCAACACCCTTTAGCTTTTCATAATATCTTTGTTGCGCATTTACACGAATGAAGTTTAATTCATATGGACCTTCTGGACCAAATACAGCTTCTACTTCATCCCCTTCATTTTTACGAAGTAAACCATGATCAACAAATACACATGTTAATTGGTTACCAATTGCTTTTGATAATAATACAGCTGCAACAGAAGAGTCTACACCACCACTAAGGGCACATAAAACTTTTCCGTCTCCAACCTTTTCACGAATCGCTTTAATTTGTTCTTCAACAAAGTTATCCATTCTCCAGTCCCCACAGCATCCACAAACACCACGAACGAAGTTATATAACATTTTTGAACCTTCTTGTGTATGCAATACTTCTGGATGGAACTGAATAGCATATAATCCTTTTTCTGCATTTTCACTTGATGCGCAAGGACAGTTATCTGTATGAGACGTAATTTCAAATCCAGGTGCTACCTGTGAAATATAGTCAAAGTGTGACATCCAGCAAATTGTTTTTTCAGATACACCCTCAAAGATTTTAGAAGAAGTCTTATCAACAAGAACCTCTGTCTTACCATATTCACGGTGATCCGCTTTTTCTACTTTTCCACCCAATACATGCATCATCAATTGTGCGCCATAGCAAAGGCCAAGAACTGGAATACCCAATTCAAACAATTCCTTTGAATATGTAGGTGAATCTGCCTCATAACAACTATTTGGTCCTCCAGTTAAGATAATTCCCTTTGGATTCATAGCTTTGATTTTTTCTAAATCTGTTTTATATGAATAAATTTCACAATATACATTGCACTCACGAACACGACGTGCAACCAACTGATTATATTGTCCTCCAAAATCAAGAACAATGACTAATTCTTTTTTCATTGCGTCCTCCTAATGTTTTCCTAAACAATATTATAAAGTAGCAACCAATTATTTACAACGCTTTAAATAATCAATTACCTCATTTAAATCCTTACAAGATTCTTGGATATACTCCTTCATTTCGTCATCTGGTGCAATCTGATCTTGAATAAAAATGGAATGCATCTTCGCATTGGCTGCTGCCATAATTCCATGCTTACTGTCCTCTAACACTAAACAGTTTTCTGGCTTTACATCTAATCTTTTTGCTGCAGCCAAGAAAACATCTGGAGCCGGCTTTGATTTATATCCCTCTTTAGAAGATACAATCACATTTGGACTTAACACAAAACCTGCATGCGACAAGAACTTTTTAATAGCCTGCGGATGCGAACTTGAAGCCACCGCATAAGGAATCTTATTCTCTTCAATATACTCAATTAAATTTTGTAAACCAACCATATTGGCACTACCAGGCTCTTTAAAATATGTAAAGAAATAATCCACACGCTCTTCCTGAATTTCTTCCATAACTCTTGTCACACCTGGATACATCATTTCAAACTCTGCAACCTTTCTTGAATCACAACCAATTAAAGGTTCTGGAAAATAGTCTGGACAAGAAACGCCTAATTCTTTAGCCTTCTCTTTAAACTCATCCTTAAACATCTTTTCCGTGTTAAACATCAAACCATCCATATCAAAAATAACTGCTTTAATTTGTGGCTTTCTAAAATATTCAATCAAACACTGCGTGCCTAAATCACTCATACCACGATCCATTAGATCCACATATTCTTTGATGACGCGATTTACACCATACAAAGGAAAATTTGCCTCATCTTGTGCAATCTTTAAATCCTTCACAAAATGCTTCACATAAAAACCAGGTGCATAATCATTCTCTAACATCTTCTTACCTTGGAATTCCAATTGTTTAGATCCAGCAGCCCCATTGCGCAAGAAGCGATATACAAAAGATTCATCCACATCTTTACAATTCAAATACGACATAGCCTCACAAATACCTTGTAACGTATTCGCAATCATAATTTGATTGGCCATCTTGACATGTTGACCGCAACCAGCCTTGCCACAATACTCAATTTGTGTTCCAAACGCTTCAAAGATTTCTTTATTCGTTTCAAAATCCTCTTTGTCTGCACCAACCAATACAGTTAAAGTACCATTTTTAGCTCCTGTATCTCCACCAGTCACTGGCGCATCCAATACATGAACACCCAATTCTTTTCCTTTTGTATACAATTCTTTAGCTAGCTTAGGACTTGAAGTTGTAAAATCAATACAAGTTTTACCCGCTTCAATACAACCAAAAATCACATCATATACTTCTTTAACATCACTAGGAAAACCGACCATTGTACAAATTACATCTACATTAGATGTCAAAGACACAATCGATTCTTCTAAAATGGCACCTGCATTTTTAGCTTGTTCTACCCTTTCTGGATGTCTTGCGTATACATGCACTTCATAACCCTTATTCAATAAATGAATAACCATTGGCTGGCCCATAATGCCAGCACCAATCCAACCTATTTTTCTCATTTTACTTTCTTCCCTTCACTAATATTGGAGCGGATTGCACCGCAATAAATTTCACAACTTCTAACATAAACTTAATTTCTTCTGCATTCAATTGACGAATCTCCTTCAAACCAGACAATGCCTGTTTAAATGAAAATTCAGTTAAATCCGCAATCGTACGAATTTCCATACGATCAAACAATTCTCCAATCAAATGACAATAGCGCTCTTTTTCTTCAGCCGGACGATCCAATAATAACTTATTTACATATTCCAGTAAATCATCACTCTCTTTTGTGAGTGCATCACAATAATTAAAGTCTTTTACATCCACACTCCACATCAGTGTATCATGTTGCGCTAAACCAGAACCTTGGGCATCCATGATTTTTGTTTGTTCTCTATGATGTAAAACACGACCCACAATACTATCCTTAGGAATATAGTTTGTGATCTTAGATACATCCTCATCCCCCTGCCAGAAACCATCTACAAAGCCAGGCCCATCAAAGCTTTTCACACCTTCAATATATCCCTGTAATTCTGGATTTTTTAAATACGCATACATGGCTAGGTTTCCACCCTTTGAATGCCCCGTTAAATACATCTTTGGATAGACCTTCTTCTTTTTCAATCCAAACAAATAACTCGTTTCAGGAATATTCTCAATGGTTTCTTTAACATAATCCTTCGCCAAGATTTGACAAGGAAGATTCTGCTTATAAGTCATCATCAAGTTTTCTTTCCAACCCGTAATACTACCATCTGTACCACTAAAAGAAAGCACTAGAGAACCATCTGGCAACACAACTGTTACCACACTAAATTGAATCACATCTTCATCGCTATAGACTTTTTTATAGTTCTTTAACTTTATATTTCCATAACGAATCGTATCTTGTAATGCATCAATTAAATGCGGAAGATTCATTGAAAATGTATACTTACTCTTTAATTCCTCTTCACTATATAAAGAAAGATATTTACGACATGCTTCTTCTAAAGAAACCTC
Organism: uncultured Holdemanella sp.; assembly: GCF_934754935.1. Lineage (GTDB taxonomy): Bacteria > Bacillota_I > Bacilli_A > Erysipelotrichales > Erysipelotrichaceae > Holdemanella. The sequence continues at coordinate 4,769 of NZ_CAKVJB010000027.1, forward strand.
ATCCTTTTCCACAATGCCATCCCAATCCACATAAGATAGATCGGCACATACTAACATATCCACCTCATTAAAGGGACGAATAGAAAAGTCGATATCTCTTCTTAAATGTACATAATTCAATAAGTTTTCCATAATCAACCTCACTACATCGATTTTACAATATACAAAAGGATTAGCCAAATGACTAACCCAATTTTTTCGATAATTTTACATAGTGATTTGCATTTGAAAGAATATCAGAAATTGAAGATTCTGAAGCTTCCTTAATAATTTTAGCCGGCACTCCAACCACAACACTCTTTTGTGGAATCACCATATTTTCAGGCACAACACAACCCGCACCAATGATACTATGCTTTCCAATATGAGCTCCATTTAAAATAGTAGCCCCCATACCAATAAGCACCTCATCCTCAATCGTACAACCATGCACAATGGCCCCATGACCAATCGTTACACGATTACCAATCTGAAGTGGATATCCACTATCCGTATGCAAAACACACTGATCTTGAATATTGGTTTCTTGCCCAATTTCAATCGTTTCTTCTTCACTACGAATCACTGCGTTATACCAAACACTTGAACCTTTGCCAATTGAAACATTACCTAAGATGGTTGCATTACTTGCACAAGAAAAATCCTTTTTAACCTCATCCAATCTCTTACAAAGCCAAATCACACCATGCCACACATCAAATTTCATGCCACAAGAAGGCAGTGCTCCATACCATGTAAAGCCATGTTTTTTATGAAAGGCAATACTTTCTTCATTCGAATCTGTAATACATGAAATGATCCAACGCATGTTCAGCTTTCTACAATCTGCTTCAAGCTGATCTAACATTTTTGAAGGCAAACCATAATGTTTTCCTTCTTTAAAATAAATAGTAAGTTCTATACAATACTTATACGCTTCCTTCGAAAAAGCAGGATGCACATATCCATAGCCAATTAAAATATCATCATTAAGTGCTACATAAAATGGATTCGTTTTTGCGATTTCCATCATGTGTTCTTTAAACACATCAAAAGAATCTGGCACAAGATCAAATATAGCCACACTTGTCTTTACATAATGTACATAGATTGGATATATACTCTCTAAATCTTTTTTTTGAAGTAAACGTAATTCCTGCATAAAAACCTCCTATTGGATTTCTAAACTTGAATCGGCAGTCAAGCTTGCATCTGCTCTTCTACCAGAAAGATATGCGATCGTTCCAGCCACACCGATCATACTCGCATTGTCTGTACAACAATACATTGGAGGTACCGTAAATTCCACTTCTGGATATTCATTTCTTAATTCTTCTACCTTTTCACGAAGTCTAGAGTTAGCACTAACTCCACCACCTACAACGAAATGACGAATATCTTTATGATCATCTAATACCGCTCTTACACGAGAGAAAATTTCATCCAACGCACATTCTTGGAATGAACAAGCTAAATCAGCCATATCAAATGTCTTTCCTTGTCTTTCCATGCGCTTTGTGAATTGTAAAACACTACTCTTCAATCCAGAAAAACTAAAGTCATAACGACCTTGTGTCTTAGGTTTTGCCAGTTCATACACAGGCTTTCCTTCTTTTGCCAATTTATCAATTTTAGGACCACCAGGATATCCAAGACCCAATACACGAGCCACCTTATCAAAGGCTTCTCCAATCGCATCGTCCTGCGTTTCCCCTAAGATTTCAAAACTAGTCTCATCCTTCATATAAACAAGTTCAGTATTTCCACCAGAAACAACAAGTGCTAACACAGGATATTTCATATCCACAACTAATTCATTGGCATAAATGTGTCCAGCCAAATGATGTACAGGAACCAATGGTTTATGGTAGGCAAAAGCCAAAGTCTTTGCGGCTTGCACACCAACGTGTAAACATCCAATTAAGCCAGGCCCCCGCGTAACGGCAACCGCATCCACATCTTCCATAGTGATATTGGCATCCTTCAATGCTTTTTCAATACAATACGAAATGTTTTCTACATGAATACGACTCGCAACTTCGGGTACGACCCCACCAAATTCTGTATGCACATCAATTTGGCTTGCGACTACACTTGATAATACTTCCTTTTTATCTTTGACAACCGCAACGGCTGTTTCATCACAACTACTTTCAATTCCGATAATAATCATACAATCCTCCTACAATGCCAATGTCATCACAATGGCATCTTCTCCATCCGGATAATAACTCTTAGATACATTGACTTGAATAAAGCCCATTTTCTTGTATAAATTCAATGCTGCCTCATTACTGGCACGAACTTCTAATGTCATAAATTCACAAGCTACTTCTCTAGCTCGATCAAACAAATGCATCATTAATTCTTTTCCATATCCTCTTTTTCTTAAGTTTGGATCGACTCCAATACGAGCTAACTGCGCCATTTCAAAAGTTTCCCACAAAAACGCATAGCCTACAATTGTATCTTCATCTTCTAAGATCCAACCATGAGAAAAAGGATTCTCATTCAATTCATATAAACAGTCTTTTTCGAGCCAAGGCTGTTTGAAACATGCTTGTTCAAGTTCTAAAACACGAACTAGATCCGTGTCTTTCATTTCTTTAAAAATCATGCTTTATAGGCATCACTTTCTTTTAAATATTGTGGAACTAAGGCATGTACATTTTCAATTGTACGACTTGGTACTTCAATAAAATTCTTCAAGAAATCACAACTTGCAGCTTCTTGATTCACTAAATATCCATCCCCATATAATGTTCCAGGATGTTCATTTAAGAAATCTTCTAATTGATCAACTTCTAAAATTTGTGTTTCACCAACCACAACACCCTTTTCTAAGTGTGCTACATACGCTCTTTTGCTGCGCGCATCCAAAATAACGTTTGCACTTTCATCCATTCCAGCAAACAACTGCATGGTACTAATGCACTTTAATGTTTTATGCATTTGTGTACAGAATACTTTCGCAATTGTCATCGCAATACGAATACCTGTATAAGATCCAGGACCATCTGTGATAATCACTTCATCAACGTCTTTATAGTCTAAACTGTTCTTTTCAAACAATTGATTTAATTCCACAAAAATCGTTTCACTTTGTTTTTTAAATGCTTCAATAGATACACCATCAATCAATGTTCCATCTTTATATAAACCTAATACTAATGCTTTATAAGCACTATCCATACATAAACTAATCATGATATGCCTCCACAATACTCTTTGATACAGGACCCGTATATTCCAATGTCACTGTACGATTTTCATCGATACCTTCTTCAAAAGAAATTTTAATGTGGTCTTGTGGCAATTGATCCTCAATAAATTCCGACCATTCTACTACAGTAATTCCTTCATCAAAACAATCTTCAAAACCTAAGTCCTGACATTTTCCTTCCAAACGATATGCATCTATATGATGGAAAGGTACACCACCTTCTTGTTTATAATCCTTTAAAATTGTGAAGGTTGGTGAATTAATCACATTCTTTACACCCAAAGCTTTCCCAAAGCTTTTTGTCCAAGTTGTTTTACCTGCACCCAAATCTCCATCTAATGTAATGACTAATTGTTTATTTCTACAAAGATCTGCCATTTTTGTAGCAAATTCCTGTGTTTCTTGTAAACTATGAATTTCTATTTTCATGTAATCCTCCAAGTTTTGTATCTTATAAAGTGGTTTCCACTTTAACACTCCTTTATTTCATAAAATACACTATTCCATCTTATATCTTTTTTCAACTATTTTTTCTTCATCATACGATTTCTATGCACCATGGCCTTGATTTGTTGAATCTGCGCAAGACGATTACGCACCTTAACTTCAGAACCCTGATCACTTGGTACATAATATTCCTTACCAACTAGCGCATCTGGAAGACACTGCATATCCGTCATGTGATATTCATAATCATGTGAATACTCATATCCTTTATTATAGCCTAAATCTTTCATTAGCTTTGTTGGCGCATTACGAATATGTAAAGGCACTGGCTGATCTAATGTTTTTAACGCATCAATCTTTGCCGTATTATAAGCCACTTCTAAAGCGTTTGATTTTGGAGCTAATGCCAAATAAACAGCTGCATGCGTTAAATGTACATTACATTCTGGAACACCTAAATAGTGACATGCTTGATAGGCAGCCACACAGATTTCTAAGGCTCTAGAATCTGCCATACCAATATCTTCACTGGCCATACGAACGAGTCTTCTTGCGATATATAAAGGATCTTCTCCAGCCTCTAACATACGTGCTAACCAATATACTGCAGCCTGTACATCGGAGTTTCGTACACTTTTATGTAGAGCAGAAATAATATTATAGTGTTCCTCCCCTTTTTTATCATATAATAACGACCTTTTTTGAAGGCACTGCTTCAAAATATCCTGTGAAACATGAATTCCATCCAATTCACTTGGACTATTATAAACAACCATCTCTAGTGTATTTAAACAAAAGCGGGCATCTCCACCTGAAAATGCGGCAATCGCCTCTATATCTTCATCCGTAATATGTATTTTAAAATTGCCTAAACCTTTTGAGCTGGAAATAGCACGAATAATCAAATCCTTTAAATCATCTGTATTCAAACTGTTTAGTACAAATACTCTACACCGAGATAAAAGGGCAGAATTGATTTCAAAACTTGGATTTTCTGTTGTAGCCCCAATTAGAATGATACTTCCTTTTTCCACATAGGGTAAAAACGCATCTTGTTGAGCCTTATTAAAACGATGGATTTCATCTACGAATAATATTGTTTTTTGTCCTAAAGCTCTTCGCGTATCCGCCTGCTTCATGACTTCCTTGATTTCTTTTATACCACTCGTTACCGCAGAAAAATCTACAAAATAACTCTTTGTTTGATGGGCAATGATACGTGCCAACGTCGTTTTTCCGACTCCAGGCGGCCCCCAGAAAATCATGGATGTCACTTGATCATGTTCAATCATTTGCCACAAAAGATTTCCTTTGGCAACAAGCTGTTTTTGTCCCACATATTCATCTAATGTTTCAGGACGCATACGATCGGCTAATGGCCTTGTATCTTCTTGTATTGAAAATAGAGAATCTTGTTCCATATGTTTCCTCCGTATGTATCTTATTATACACCACACAAAAGAAAAAGTGTTTGACCTTAATCAAACACCATCTTCTTTTTCTCGATTTGCCTTAAAAATACCCATCCAACTAAGCAAGATAAAACTTCTGTAATCACAAATGCGTACCAAATCAAAGATACGTCCATTCCATATTGAATGACAAGCATCGAAAATCCCCATGCCAAAGGAAGAATCAAAACGGCTTGTCTAAGCAAGGAAACAACTAAAGATTCCATACCTCCATTTAAAGCTTGATACACTCCTTGAAATGCGATATTCACACCTGCAAACGCAAAACTGATGGAAATGATTCGAACAGCGCTGATGAAATACATTCTAGATTGTCCTGCATTAAATAGTGTCGCAAAGAAATTAGGGAATAATTCTGTAATTAGAGTTCCTAAAGCCATTAATACGATAGTATATATTAAACCATATTTAATTCCATCTTTAACACGCTTCTTGTTTTGCATACCATACGAAAAGGCAATGATGGGTGTAATCGCATCTCTTAAACCAAATGCCATAAACAAAACAAATTGTTGCACCTTATAGAAAAGACCATAGGCTGTTTGTGCGGATGGATCAAATTTAAGAATTAAATTCATCGCATAGACCATGAATGACATCAGTGCCTGCGCAATAATGGCTGGTAGTCCAATCGAATAGATTTCTTTAAAGATTCGTTTATTGGGTTTTGTGTATTTTAAACCATGATCAAATTCTTTATTCAAACGAATATGGAATATAACTAATAATAAAGCCGAAAGAATTTGTCCAATGACTGTCGCATAAGCCGCTCCTTGTACACCTAAATTCAATCCATAGATCAAAATGGGATCTAGTACCATGTTGATTACAGCTCCTGTAACTTGTCCTATTGTAGAATATAGTGATCGTCCTGTAGCTTGAAGTAGCTTTTCAAATATCGAAAAGAACACAACGCCAAAGGATAATAGGCAACAAATCCTTAGATAATCAATACTCATTGATAATACAAGGGCATCACTTGTTTGAGAAGATATATAGGTTTTAATGCCAAACAACCCAAACAATACACAAATAATGTAAATCGCTGTTGCTAAAAATAAACCGTTGCCTGCAACATGAGCTGCTTTTTCACGATTTCTTTGTCCTAAAGTTCTTGCGAGCAAGGCATTGACTCCAACACCTGTACCAATGGCCAAGGCCACCATCAACATCTGAATAGGAAATACTAAGGTAAGTGCATTTAATGCGGCTTCACTTCCTTCTTTCATATTTCCTACAAAGGCACTGTCTACAATATTATAGACAGCTTGTAGTGCCATAGATAAAATCATAGGCACACCCATTTGAAGCATCAACTTATTGACTGGCTCATTTTTCATTTTGTTGTTTTCTTCCATTCTTTACCTCCCTAAAACACAAAAAAAGTGCATTGTTCACATAAGCTGGACTTACGCTTTTGAGCAACACACTTTCGATCAAATATAAAAAAGTAGCAGAAACTGGATTTACGCTGTTTCTGCCACTCGTTTCTAAGTGATTATATTTTTATTTTTTAAATTTGTCAAAGTAAAATTACATAGCTTTTTCAATTAATTCTACACATTTATCAATACCCAAAACACCACTGTCTAAGCACAATTGATAGTTTTTGGCATCGGCCCATTTACGATCTGTGTAATATTTATAGTAAGCAATACGACGTTTATCTTTGTCCTTGATTCGTTTGTCTGGCGCAAATTCATTTTGTCCATAAACCGATACAACACGATTCTTTCGATATTCAAAATCAGCATGAATAAATACATTCAATACGTCTTTACGATCACGAAGAATATAGTCTGAACATCTTCCTACAATAACGCAATTACCTTTATCAGCCAATTCACAAATGACATTTCTCTGGGCAATATACAATTCGTCTGATAAGTTATATCCATAATTATTCCAGATAAAGCCAAATGTGCTTGTACTAGTTGCATCTTCCCCATTTTCTTCAATGTACTCTTTCGCAAAGCCACTTTCTTGTGCAATTTGTTGCACAATTTCATAATCATAATAAGCATAGCCTAATTTCTCAGCTAATTTCTTGGCAATGGTTCTTCCGCCACTTCCAAATTCACGTGTAATTGTAATTATCATATGATACCTCCTAATATACAAAAATCGAGCCTTCTACAACTGGATTTATATCCCGTAAGAAGACTCGTTGTTGTAGATATTTTACCAAATTTTTAAACTTTTTGTAAGTAATGGTACAGCATATTTTATACCCCACCACCTCGCTTTTATATACTGCACTATCTACTTATATTTTAATTCAGAACGGGGTAAATGTAACGCAAAACATTGTATTTTGATGCAAGAAAATTAATACATATAAATTTACTTTATATAAAGCATTTATCAACATACATACCGCAGTGCGCAAAGTATTTTAGTCAAAAATATACCGCAATGCGCAAAGTGAATAAAAAAGAATAGAATCTTTCGACTCTATTCCTTAGCTCCATATTCTTCATAGTATGCATCAATTCTAGATTTTAATTCAGGATCTAATTTATCTCCTAAATATTCAATTACTTCTGGCATTGACACGATTGCTGCAGTTGGGAAACCATATAATTCACTAACTTCTGTTAATGCAGTTTTTTCACCTTTTCCCTTTTCGTTACGATTTAAAGAAACCATCAATCCAACGATTTCAACATTTGCTGCACCACGAACCTTTGGTACTGTTTCTTCCATTGATTTTCCAGATGTCGTAACATCTTCGATCATAACTACACGATCACCATCTTGTAGTTTTGTTCCTAAGAAACTTCCCTTATCAGCTCCGTGATCTTTTTCTTCTTTACGATCTGAACAATAACGAACTTCCATTCCATATAAATGATCTAATGCGATTGTAGTCGCAACAGCCAATGGAATTCCCTTGTATGCAGGTCCGAATAATACATCAAAGTCTTTACCATATTGATCAACGATAGCCTTTGCGTAATATTCACCTAATCTTTTTAACTGGTTACCTGTAACATATCCACCCGCATTCATAAAGAATGGAGATTTACGTCCTGATTTTAATGTAAAATCACCAAATTTTAATACTTTAGATTCCAACATGAAATCAATAAACTCTTTTTTATATTGTTCCATTTTCTTGCCTCCACTTTTACAAAAATTCTATCACACTTCTGCACAATTTCCCATAATTGTATGATTTTTAAATGATAATTATTGTGGTAGTATAGAGCTGAGGTGATAGACAATGCAGGAAAATGTATTCTTTTTTCTGAAGGCTAAAAATAGTGTTAAATATTTATATGATAATATCAGTGTTGAAGATGGACTTGCCCTCATGCGCAAGCACAAATATACGGCAATGCCCATTATTAATAAGGAAGGCGTTTATGTAGGAACCATTACAGAGGGGGATTTTCTTTGGTACCTATTAGACCATCCTTCCATTCATAAAGAAGATCTTGAACAAATGGAAATTCGTGAATTAATTCGTGGAGACTTTACTCCAGCCGTTCAAATCGATGTTCCAGTCGATCAATTGTTCGCTCAATCTTTGAAACAAAACTTCGTACCCGTAGTCGATGATCGCCAAATTTTTATTGGCATTGTGACACGACAATCCATTATTCAATATTTAATGAATAATGCCAGCAAATATCTATAATTATTAAACAACCAGGTTTTTCTGGTTGTTTTCTTTATCACATTGAAAAAAGCCTTTAAATTGTGTATGATAATGGGTATTAATGAAGGAGTGATAGTTTCATGAATCCGGATGATTCAGTCCCGTTACAGTATAGTTTAGGAGGGTTAATATGAACCTTCCCATCTTAATTTTATTCACATTTATTCTAAACATCTTGTTTTCAATGACAAGCAGCATCGTTTCTACAAACAAAGAAGTCGAAGATGATGCTTATAAATACCAAGCTACATTAAAATGGCTATCTCTATGCATGGAAGTATTTGGCATTGTGATGAGTGTAATCTATTTACAGTCTATGATCCATGCCCCATTACTTTATGTAATCGTACTTCTATTGGTGTATGTATATATTTTATTAGGTGATTTATTACCAAGAAAATTTGCGAACACACATTTAGACAAGTTTGAAAAACCATTTATGTCCATTGCGAAAGGCATTCAATCTTTATTTACACCATTGACTTTCTTCTTGCGTTTCCAAGTAGAAAAAGAACAAGAAGATTATTCTGAAGAAGATATTTATGAAGTAATCAACGGTGGTGGAGTAGAACCAAGTCAAAAGGAGTTTATTGAAAACTTATTTGAATTTGATGATACACCCGTTGAAGAAATTTGTACGCATCGAAGTGAAGTTGTTTGTCTATATCTAAATGATGATAAAGAAACATGGAAAAAGACCATTCTAGAAAATCGTCACACATTATACCCTGTATGTGATGAGGATAATGATGATGTCGTAGGTATTCTAGATACACGTGATTATTTCCGTTTAGATTCAATTGAACAAGATAATGTCATCAATAAAGCAATGGATCAGCCTTTCTTTATTTCACAAAATATGAAGGCCGATGTTTTATTGAAGGAAATGAAAATTAAAAAAGTATACTTTGCGGTTCTACTTGATGAATATGGAGGAATGACTGGTATCGTGACTTTACACGATATTATTGAAACCCTTCTTGGAGAAATTCAAGAAGATGATGATATTGATGAGCCAGATCCAATCCAACAAATTGATGCAGATCAATTTAGAATCTATGGCCAAGCTGACATTGAAGATGTTGAAAAAGCTTTAGGCATTTCATTAGAAGACGAGGATTGCGACACGTTTGGTGGATACATCCTAAACCATTATGGACAAATTCCTGATGAAGGTTCACATTTTAAAGTCAGTCTAGACTTGATGGATGTATATGTTAAAGAAGTAAAGAATCATCGTATCGGACAAACTATTGTACAGATAAAACGAAAAGAGGAAGGAAAGCAAAATGAAAGCACTGAAAAACGCAATCGAGACTAGAGGACATTTTATTAATGATGAAGTATTAAAGGTGGATGCTTTTTTAAATCATCAAATTGACTGTTCTTTAGTAGATGAAATGGGAAATGAATTTTATGAACACTTTAAAGACAAAGGCATCACAAAAGTAGTAACCATTGAATCTAGTGGTATTGCCCCAGCATTCGCAACTGCCATCCGTTTGAATGTGCCATTGATTTTCATCAAGAAAACACAACCAAGCACAATGATCGATCCTGCTTTTGCGGAAGTCTTCTCTTTCACAAAGAATAAAACATATCCAATCTGTATTGAAAAAGAATACTTGAAAAAAGGCGACAAAGTTTTATTTATTGATGATTTCTTGGCAAATGGCGAAGCATTTAAGGGAACTGAAAACTTAATCGCACAGGCACAAGCTGAAATCGTCGGTGTTGGCATGGTTATTGAAAAAGCTTTCCAAAAAGGACATGCTTATATTGCAGAAAAGGGATATGACCTTTTGGCATTGGCATCTATCGCAGGTGTTAAAAACAAGAAAATTACATGGGCTGATGAATAATCAGTCCTTTTTTTGAAAACAAGGGGATTCTAATGAAAAATACATTCAAAAAACTATTTATTAGCTTTACCGTATTATCACTCACTGCATGTGGTTCAACTACAATGCAAGACAATACGTTTGCGGCTAAAGAAAACAAAGACTTCACAAAATACACAAATCAATTAGTGGTTGAATATGCTGAAAATGACTATACAACGATGCACCAATTTTTTGAACATCCAGAAGATTATGGTATTGACGTAAGTAAAGTGGATGTAAGTCTTGGTGAATTTAATACGGACAATAGAGAAGAAATCAAAGAAGATCAAAAAGAATTAAACAAGTTTAATCGCAGTACTTTAGACAAGATGCAACAAACCATCTATGATGAATTGAAATATGAGAATGAATTGAGTTTAAAAGCTGAGAATAAAAAATTTCAATACCTAAACAATTGTTGGAGCACAATGAGCGGACTTCACCAAAGCTTGATTTCCGTTTTTTCAGAATACATTTTACGTAATGAACAAGACATCAAAGATTTGATTACTTTAATCAATGATGTGCCTCGCTATACAAATGATGTATTAGAATACACAAAAGAACAGGCAGATAAGAATACACTACAATTTGACTATGATTCTGTTACACAAGATATTCAAGATGTGATCAATAATAAAGAGGATAGTTCCGTTGTAAGTGCATTATATAGTGCAATTGAAGCTTTAAATCTAGATGAAGAAAAAACAACATCCTACAAAACACAAGTCAAAGAAGCTATGGATGCAAGTTTCTTTCCTAGTTATCAGGCTATGTTAGACACGTTAATTTCACTACAATCTAAGGTGCAGCCTCTACAAGGACTGTCTAACTATAAAAATGGTAAGAAGTACTATGAAGTATTAGTCGAGAATGCGACAAGTTCGACTGACTCTATTTCTACAATTAAAGAGAGCACACAATCCGCAATCAATTCGGCTATTACTAAATTTCAGAAGTTATATAAAGCCAATCCAATGATTGCGTATGAATTAGATTCTGTTTCAACAGATTTTACAGATGTAAATCAAATTCTAGAAAGCCTTCAAAAGAATTATAAAAAGGATTTCCCAGAAGTAGAAACTATGAAATATGATTTAAAAGCTCTTCCAGAAGATCAATCTGTCAGTGGAATTGTTGCCTACTTTATTACACCAGCCTTGGATTATTCACAAAACTATCAAATGCGCTACAACAAACGTGATTATGGCGATGATCCATCCAGTCTTACACTTTATCAAACATTAGCTCATGAAGGTATTGCCGGACATATGTATCAAGCACAATACAACAAGGAACATTTAAAATATCCAATTCAATTCTTCTACAACAATCTAGGTATATCTGAAGGATGGGCCACTTACATGGAAAGCATGTCGTTACATTATTTAGACAACAATGAAGACTTGTTAGAAGCCTATAACCTAAACAATATTCTTACAAATCTATACATTGTCTTAATGGATATCAGCATTCATTATGATGGTATGTCACTCAATGATTTTAAGAATGAATATGGCGATATGTTTAGTTCAGAAGGATTAGAAAGTATTTATAATCAATTGGCAGACAATCCAACTGTATTCTTATCTTACTATTATGGATATCTTCAAATCGTAAATTTAAAGAGTACAGCCAAATCTAGATTAAGATCTAAATTTGACAATGTAGACTTCCATAATGCCCTTCTACAATATGGTGAAGTTCACTTCAATATTGTCGAACAAAGCGTAAATGAATATATCAATGAAAATATATAAACAAAAAAGGTGTTGGTTTTAAATTTCCAACATCTTTTCTTTATACATCAATATCCATTCTTCCACATCATACAAAGGAATGTTTGTGACTTGTTTAAATGTACGATATGAAGACATTGAAAATTTCCAACCTTCCATATCCTCATTCTCATTTAATAATGCATTCATACTTTTTGATTTTAAATTCTCTTCTGCCTTAACCTCAATTGGATATACACTTTGTAGTTGAACTACAAAATCAATTTCATTTGTAGAATTTTCATTATTATAGTATTTTGGCGTAACATTACAAGCCACTATTTGTTGAGCTACATATTGCTCCGTAAAAGCACCCTTATATTCTTTAAATACATTATCTCCTATTAAAATATTTTTTGCGGGAGCATCCACCATTGCACCAAGAAGCCCTAAATCAAGTAAGTAAAGTTTAAATGCATTAAACTCTTCATAGAATTTAAGTGGCATGCATACTTTATTAATACGGTTCACTCGAAACACCAAGCCAGCATCCACAAGCCATTGAATCGCATCCTCGAACTCTTTTGCACGCCCACCTTTTTTCAACATTCCGTAAATGAATTTTTTATTTTCCTTTGCCAATTGTGCAGGAACAGAATCCCACACTAAATTTACTTTGGTCAATAAGTTTCCAGGTATATGTTTTGAAAAATCTTGTCGATAGTTTAAAAGAATTCTATTTTGTATTTCGCGAACATGAAATATTTCCTTGGTTTGCGCATAATACTTTACGACTTCTGGCATACCACCAACATAATAATATTGACGTAAATAATTCTTTAGCTTTTCATGGAACACATCCATCTCTTTCCAATTATGTTGTTCCATCTGTTCTACCAATATATCTTCATGTAATGCCAACAAGAATTCTTTAAATGACATTGGATATAAAGTTAATTGATCCACTTTTCCCACTGGAAACCCTGTTGATTGGTGTAAAGTAATACCCAACAAGCTTCCTGCTACAACAATATGATATTCCGGTGCTTTTTCTTGGAAATATTTTAATGCCGTTAACCCTAATGGACATTCCTGTATTTCATCTAGAATAATCAATGTATTTCCTTTTTCAATTCGCGTGTTTGAGAGAGCAGAGAAACTTAAGATCAAACGCTTCACATCAAAATCGTAGAACATTTCTTTCATTTCATTATTATTATCACAATTGATATAAACTACATTTTTATATTCTTTTTTCCCAAATTCATTTAAAATCCAAGTCTTTCCCGTCTGTCTTGCGCCATTTAAAATCAAAGGTTTGCGGTAGCTACTATTTTTCCACTTAACTAAATCATTATATATATATCGATACACAAAACATCCCCTCCTTTAATCTAATTTTACATTTTTCTAGGGGAATATTCCACTATATTTAACACTTTTCTAGGGGAATATCTGAAGAAAATTACATTTTTCTAGGGGAATGTTATAAATCATTTAACATTTTTCCAGAGGAAACGTAATCAATATATCAATTTTTCATTTAATAATTTCTTTTTCCTACAAACACATTATATACACTTGTGTAACGATAACTCTTTTTACGTACCGAATCATCGTACGAGACTACATTTAATTCTTCCATCTTCTGAATTGTACGATTGATTGTTGATTTCGATAATCCTGTCATATCTTCTAATTCTTTTTTAGTAAATACAACTTGGGAAAGAATAATTGGCATAATCTTATATAGTGTTGCACTATGGATTGTTTCCATTTTTGCCATATCTTCCTTGTAGATTCTATCTATTTCATTCATTTTATAAATAAAGTTATTGCACTGATCCACTACGCATTGAAGGAAAAATTTGATATATCCTAAATAATTTCCTTTACGACTTTCCATTAGATTAAATTGATATGCAGGCTTATACAATTCTAATATTTCAGACATATATAATATTGGTTTATCTTGTTCAAACCTTGCCATTTGAATAGGAATCAAAGCTCTTCCAAGTCGTCCATTTCCATCTGAATATGCATGAATTGTTTCAAATTGTGCATGAGATAATGCCACATTAATTAAATATGGATCAACAAACTCATCATTCATATATTCATACAAATTTTCTAATAAACCTGATACATTTTCTGGTGCAGGAGGAATAAATATCGCATTCTCAATACCCGCACCTTTAGGCCCAATCCAATTTTGAGTTGTACGAATATGACCTGGCTTCTTTTTAGAACCACGAACACTATCCAACAAAAGCCTATGCATCGTATTCACCAATTCAAAATCAATATCTTTTCCATTATTAATTTTTTCATATGCATATTCTACAGTTTTCTTTAAATTTTGAATTTCTTTATTATCATCCGTTTCTTCCATATACTTTAAATAATACATTTCATCTTGAGAAATCTGCGTTCCTTCAATTTGAGTTGATTTTAAACTCTCACTCAACAAAATAGAATCTAAAAAATATTTTGAATCAAAGTCCAAAGTCTGTAATTTAACCTTATATTCTGTATATTTTGAATTTGCCTGAGACAATAATCTTAATAAGTCTTTATCCATTTTATAATTCACTGGATATAAATCCGCACTAAAAGGTGTCATTTTTTCTATCTCCTAACTTTATTTATCCTATTTTACCATGAAAAAGTGTCATATTTTCAGATTTTGACTCATTTTACTACTTTTTTAATGTGCTTTGGTTCAAATTTTCTTATTTTGACACCTTTTTATGCTTTTTTACCCCATTTTGAGTCAGACTTGACTCATTCTGACTTATTTTCAACAGAAAAAGTGTCATTTTTTTAAATTATGACACCTCCAAAAGAATATTTTCAATTGATTTTTCACCTTTGAGTATTTTTATTTACTTAAGGTAGTGAACTACTCGGCTACAAACAACCCAGCTTCTTGCTTCAACTTCCATTGTTTGATTAATACAAATTTGTATTTTCAGGTCTTATACGATATCTGGGACCGACAAAGCTATCTGGAAACCTCAAAAGGAAAGTTGTCCACTACGGCTACATCGAAAAGCTCCTTGAGCATCTTGGTGAACTCTTCAATATCAGAGAAATTTCCTTCGAATGCTGGGGAACTGTACAGTTTGTACAGAACCGTAAAGGCGTGATCTTTACTGTTGTTCCATTCGGTCATGGAGTTAAGGATGTGTCACCTCCTACAAAAGAACTCATGAAGCTAACACTGGAACAAAAACTGTCCCACAGCGGTCATCCGGTGCTTCTGTCTACGATGACAGAGGAATCCTTTTTATTTGAATATAGTGCGATTTGAACATAATATGTCTTGAGTTTATAGTTTTGGGGAGCATTGTTGTATTATAATTATAATAATTGTTCCCTACAAGGAGGAAAAATCATGCCCGTACAATATAGTGAAATACAAGAATTGCTCAGAAGTCGCGCCGATCTTCACGCTAGGCTTAATTTGATGCCATACGATGGAACACCTGAAATCAAAGAACGTGGCGACAAGAAAAGACTTTTCCTACGAAAAAGTCTTTTCTTGATCAACTTCACAGTAATCCTCCTAATATTAGAACTGTGTTGTATTTCGCTTAATAAATTTACATGGAATCTCCATTTTTTGTCGAACTGATTTTCCCGCAAGAATTTTAATAAGCGAATCAACCGCAATTTCACTTAACTCTTCTTCTTGTGAATCAATAGAACTCATTTCCGGATAGCAACAAACACATAGTTCTGAGTTATTGAATCCAACGACATTGACATCTTCAGGAATCGACTTATTGATTTGATGCACATATTTAAGTGCACCAACAGCCATCGCATCATCACTGGCGATTACGGCATCAAAATCTAACTTTTTCTTTGTCAGTAAATCTCTTGCCTTTAATACGTTATTTGGCATAAATATCTTGTATTCTTCCTGCACCTTTAAACCATTATCAATCAGTGCATCTTGATATCCCTCTAATTTTTTTACTGTGCTGTACGAATTGGCATCATACAAAAACACAATTTTCTTCCTTCCAACTTCGATTAGATTACATACAGTATCATAAACCGCTTTATAATTATCTGTTAAAACACAATATACTCCTGGCACTCGAATGTAACCATTCATAAGTACCACAGGAACTTTCTGGGCAGCATCTTTAAGGTATTGAATATCATTCTGTCCGCAATCCCCTGCATAATGTGAACCGACTAATATCATCGCATCAATTCTTCGATCCAATAATATTTTTACAGCTTCCACTTTTTCTTCATAATCAAAGCCACTACACATTAAAATCGAGTCATATCCATACTTGCGTAAATTCTTTTCTAAATACGCAATCGCACTTGCCATATAACGATCGGATACATCTGGGCAAACCAAGCCAACCGTTTTAACCGAATTTAATCCTAAGCCTCTGGCAAATACATTGGGTGTGTAATCATACTCATTCATAACGTCCCAGACTTTCTTTTTCGTTTTTTCTGAAACCTTAGGACTATTATTGATTACTCGCGATACTGTCGCAATCGATACGCCTGATAATTTGGCAATGTCATAAATGTTCATAATTGTTTCACTCCTCAACCCTATTCCAACGCACTGAAAATTGCAAGTACTTACATCATATTTCTTGTTGTAGCCACTCACATTTCATAAGTCAATTTTTTTTAAAATCGTTTT
Organism: uncultured Holdemanella sp.; assembly: GCF_934754935.1. Taxonomy (GTDB): domain Bacteria; phylum Bacillota_I; class Bacilli_A; order Erysipelotrichales; family Erysipelotrichaceae; genus Holdemanella. The sequence continues at coordinate 21,839 of NZ_CAKVJB010000027.1, forward strand.
CACACTTGTAATTAAGGGGTTATTATCTCTTTTTCTATATTTTATCAAAAAACAGATATGAAACATACTTATTTGTAAGCTTTTTAAATTTTTCTATTGCTTTATTCAAAAAACAGGGTTGTTCTGTGTAAACACTTACATCTGACATTTAAAATATAGACAGGTAGAAATTGTGCAAAAATTTATAAGATTCATTTTAACGACTTGGTAACTGTTGCACCATGTCCTCTAGAAAAAGGGACTATATGTAATGTCGATGGACAAGAAATTACACTTATTGAAGATATTGCCCAAAGACATAAATTTACGTTGAAAGATATTGAAAAGGATTAACCTATTATTAAATATGGATATCCTATTGGAATCGCGAAGGATATAAAGAAGTAGCTATCACATTAAGAGAGACTATCAATGCCAATATCAACAACTGGTCCGCTATGTTGTATGATGGAAAAGATTACTATTTCTCAAATAAATACAAGATGCAGATTGTAGACAGAGTCGATGGTGTAGATAGCTTTGGCGCTGGATTGATTGCAGCAAGTCTAGAAGGATATGATGCAAAAGTCAATAATCGAATTTTGATAGCTGCAAGTTGTTTAAAACACTCCATTGAAGGTGATTTCAACATAGTGAGTATGGACGAAGTGTTGCAATTAGCTGGTGGAGACGGTTCAGGACACGTCCAAAAATAAACCAATTATTTGGTAGCAACAGATTACTATTATGTATTTATTTCTCCTATTCCAACAACAATACTTACATTAAAATATCCTAATCGTAGTATCTGTTTCTATATATAACAAAATGACCGATATTTCACTCCCACTGAATATCGGCCATTTTATTGTGTGTTAACTATTAAATGCTAAACAAGCCGCTCCTAATAGTCCGCTATCTTCATTTAGAGTTGATTTTCTTACTTTTACTAATGGTTCAACTACTGGATATACCTTTGTTTTTACTAAGCTTTCAACATCTTCTACAAATCCAGGAATCTTTAAAGCTACAGATCCTCCTAGAATTACAATTTCCGGATCAATAAATGCTTGAATACCAGCAATAAAGTTTGCCAAATACAATTTAGCATCGTCCATAATCTTTTGTGCTTCTAAATTTCCTTTTAAAGCTAAATCATTTACTTCTCCTGCATGAGCTACAATTAAGCCTGCTTTTTCTGCACGTTGCTCAATGGCAGTTCCACTACAAATTGCTTCTACGCCGCCTGGATAAATGCTTCCGTGACTTGGCCCATTATCCCATAAACATACATTGGCTACTTCATTTGCAAATCCATGAGCTCCTTGGAATACTTTTTTATTAATTACAAGTCCTGCTCCAAGTCCTGTGGAAACAGTTAAGTATTGAACAATATTATACTCTTTTCCTTCCCCAATTATAGCTTCTGCAAGAGCTGCAAGATTTGCATCATTTTCTAAATAGACAGGTTTATGAATCAGATTTTCTAATTCTTTTGTGATACAAAGTCCATGCCACTTTCCATGTAGATTTGGTGTAGTTAAAATTTTCCCTTCAATCAAATCTAATGGACCTGGACATGACATTCCTACTCCAACAATTTCTTTATCAAACCTTTCAATGGCTTGTTTAATTTTAAATAGGGTAATATCTGGATTATCGGCATCAGTAGAGAATTGTGCTCTTTCCTCAATTTTATATTTTTCATCAATCAACGCTACTCGTGTATTGGTTCCTCCAATATCAATTGCGACTGCATATTTCATTGTATATTCTCCATTCTATAGAAAAAGGAAACTCAAGGTTTCCTTTTATATGTAATTATCTGCTACTTAATTCTTATTCGTAATAACATTTAACTTTGTCTTGAGAGTTAAATAATCTAATTTTGTCAGCACATACTTTTCCACATGCTTCCATAGCTGCAGGATAGATTTCTAATGGTTCTCTGTATCCTGGGTTTTCATTTAATGTTTTACGTGCTTGTTCGTAGAATGCAACTTTGATATCACTTGAAATGTTGATTTTGCAGATACCATTCTTAACTGCTTCAGCGATTTCTTCATCTTTATTTGATGATCCACCATGTAATACTAATGGTACTGAAACTTGGTCAGTGATTTCTTTTAAGATATCAATACGTAATTCTGGTTTCATATCTTTTGGATAGATACCATGAGCTGTACCGATAGCACATGCGAATGTATCGATTCCTGTATCTTCAATGAATTGTTTTGCTTCTTCTGGAACTGTGTAGATAACACCTTCAGTTCCACCTTCAATAGAGTTACCTGTTGTACCAATTGTACCTAATTCTGATTCTACTGAAACGTTAGCGATGTGTGCTGTTTCAACAACTTTTTTAGTAATAGCAACGTTTTCTTCGTATGGAAGTTTAGATGCATCGATCATTACTGATGTCATACCTGCTTGAATAGCACGTACTACTGTTTCATATGAATCACCGTGGTCTAAGTGAATACATACAGGAACATCTGTATGAGCTGCTTCATAAAGCATAGCTTGAATTTGTGCGTTTCCAACGAAATTGAATTCATCTGGACTCATTTCCAAAATAACTGGTGATTTCAATTCTTTTACAGTCTTCATAACTGCTTTTAACAATTGGTCAGATCCAATGTTGAATGCAGGTACTGCAAAGTGGTTTTTTTGTGCTACTGTTAGCAAATCTTTCATGTTCATTAACATAATATGTTACCTCCTATTTAAACTATAAAGATTTTCCTTCTGATCCGGATAAGCGGATATAATGTTTAACTAATTCTTGACTTTCTTTTTCAACCTGGTGCATCATTACCCAGAAGTTGATGTCTGGATCTGCTGCCAAGTGCTTTTTGATTGCTCCTGTGTTCGCATTCATAAAGTCACAACCAACATTAATTTTATTGATTCCATATTTTACTGATTTCAAGATGTTTTCATCACCTGAACCAGATCCACCGTGTAATACAAGTGGCATTTTTGTAAGTTCTTTAATTTCTTTTAATCTTTCAAAATCAAATTCCGGAACATATCCTTCTGGATAATTTCCATGACTTGATCCGTATGATACAGCTAATGCATCAATACCTGTTTCTTGTGCAAATCGCAATGCTTGCTGAGGATTCGTTTTCATCTGATCACTAGTGAATTCTTCTCCTTCAGTGGCCCCCATGCATCCTATTTCACCTTCAACTGATGCGTCAAATTCTTGAGCAAACTCAACAATTTCACGAGTCATTTTAATATTACCTTCCAAATCATATCTGGAAGCATCTACCATTACACTTGAATATCCGTCGTGCAACGCCTTCTTTAATAAAGGCACCTCTTGCCCATGATCGAAGTTAAGTGCAACTTCCACACTTGCTCTATTTGCCAATTTCTTTACAATTGGAGCAATTAAATCGCTATCACAATGATTGACCATGTGTTCTTGCACAATGTTAATAATGATTGGCGCTCGAAGCGACTGTGCAGCCTCAATGCATGCACGAGTCGTTTCGATGTTAAAACAATTTATAGCCATCACAGCATAATTTCCTTGGTTTGCTCTTTCAAGCATTCCTTTCATTGAAACATACATATTTTTTATCCTTCTTCTTAAACTTAAACTTTTTTATTCGAATGAGATTCCTGATAAATCTACTTCAGCTTCTTCTTCGTCAACAGATCCGCCAGCGTATTCTTCATCAGTTAATTTTTTCTTCAATACATTTAATAAGATTGCTGTTACACAACTTCCTGCTAATAATGCAACTACTGCAATAAATGGATTTGACATTGCTGGAATTACGAATACTCCACCTGATGGAACTTTAGATCCAACGCCGAATGTAAAGCTGATTGCTCCACATACACCACATCCAATTGAAGTTGAAGCAACTGTACGAAGTAAGTCGTTCATTGCGATAGGGATAACACCTTCAGAAATCATACATAATCCCATTGGGAATGCAACTTTGATTGCATCTTCTTCTTGAGCTGTAAAGATTCTCTTCTTCAATACTTTTGATAACAACCATCCAAAAGTTACACCAATTGGAGGTACCATAGCAGCTAATACTTTGATTGCTTCTGGTTCTGTAATTCCATCTAATAATAAACCATCACAAATTAAGTTAGGAACTTTACTGATTGCTCCACCGAAGTCAATACATCCGATGAATCCAATAACGAATCCGTATAATGTTTTTTGAGATTGGTCTAATCCAGTTACGAAGTTATTTAATCCGTTAGTCATAGCAGTGATTGGTCCACCTAATACGAAGTACATTAATAATCCACCAATCATAGCTGTTAATGTTGGGATAATCATCATTGGCATTAAAGCTTCAGCCCATTTAGGAACTTTTACATATTTACGAATAGCTAATGCAATATAACCAGCAACGAAACCACCAATCATTCCTCCAAGGAATCCTGCTCCTAAGAATGATGCGATTTGACCCATTAAGAAACCTGGGGCAATACCTGGACGGTCAGCGATAGAATAAGAAATGTATCCACCAATGAATGATGGTAATAATCCCATACCTAGAACACCAAGTGAAGTGAATGCGCTAGGAACAGTCATCTTACTAAGATCTGTTACAACTTCTCCTCCCATTAAGTTACCAACGGCAATTAACAAACCAGATGCAACAACTAGTGGCAACATGTAAGAAATCGCTGTTAGCAAGTGCTTTTTAATTTCTGCTAATGCTTTTTTCATTTTTTTACTCTCCTTTTTTATTATTAAGCTTATTTAGTTTTGTTTAATTCTGCTTCTACTTTTTCAAGCAATTGTTTAGGCGCTTTAGTTACTAAGCTAGTTCCAACTTTAACAACCTTTTTGTCTTTGAAACGTTCTGTACCAGTGATCTGAATATCAACTGCAAGAATAACAACATCCGCTTCTTGGATTTGTTCTGGAGTTAATTCATCTTCAGTTCCAATAGTACCTTGTGTTTCCACGTGGATCTCGTGTCCTAATGCTTCAGCGGCACGGATCAATTTTTCTTTAGCAATATAAGTGTGCGCAATACCTGATGTACAAGCAGCAACGGCAACAATTTTCATATTACTATCTCCTTTCTTCAGGACTTATGTCCTCTCTTTAACTGTCTAAATGATACAATGGAAAGCGCTTTCTTACACATTAATAGAGGGCATTTTATTGTGGTAATTTATTCCGGAAAATAAAACGGAAAGACTTTTTAATGTGGTACTTTTTCAAATGTCCGTATTAAATTACCGGATTTAATTGTGGTAACTTTTATTTGTTAATCACAGAAAAAAAGCAGACCCACAAGATCTGCTTAGTTACACATATTAGTTAAATACTTCTTTTAGTTCTTCTACTGTTTTTGCGTTTAATAATTTTTCGATGTTTTCATCGTTTCCTAATTTACCAGCAATCTGAGCCAATAACTTCATATGATTTCTTGCATATTCATGATCATTGCTTACGGCAAATAAGAAAATAAGTTTTACGCCTTGGCCATCTAATGTTTCCCACTCGATTTCATTATTTAATTTACCAATCGCAATTCCTACCTGTGTTACAGAATCACTTTTTCCATGTGGAATCGCAACAAAGTTTCCAATACCAGTAACACCTTCTGATTCACGAAGATAGATATCTTTTACGAATTCATCAACATCTCCAATATAATTGGCATCTTTCAATTTGGCAGCCAAATGACGAATTGCTTCATCCTTATTTTTTGCCTCCATGTTTAAATCGATAATTCTTTCATCTAATACGTCTTTTAATTCCATTTCCTTCTACCTCCTATTGAATTAAAAATTTATATAAATCTATGTTTGATTTCATTGATTTAATTTTTTTCAAATTTTCTTCTCTTTCTATAATTGAAATATATTCCTTATAGAAACACTGGATTCTTTTAATTTCTTCTGGAGTTGTCATTTTAAATCCTAATAAAAATACAAGATCAACTTCATCATCATTCCAGCGTATTGGTTTATCTAATACGGCAATTGATAATTTAGGTTCAATAACTTCGCTTTGTGCACCATGCGTTACACTAATATTGTTTCCAATCGAAGTTGTTGTGGCCTTTTCTCTTTCCATTACTGTTTCAAAGAAATCCGTCGAAACATATCCACGCTTTGCCATTGTCGATGACATAAAGCTTAATAGTGATTCTTTATCTTCATACTTTTGATGTACAAAGATTAGATCTGGATCTAATAATGGATAACATTCTGGAGAGAATGATGTTACTTTTTCATTTCTGTTTTTTAATACCACTTCTATTTGTTCTCTTAGACTTACAATTCCACTATCACTTAATAAGTTTGGAATCACAATAATCCGAGAATCTTTTACATCCAATTCCTTTTGCGTGATAATCACATCACTTGTCTTATCTCCATACAATTTATAGTCATGCGTACTCATAACACGAATCTCATTGATTTCTGGAATTGATTTTTTTAATCGCTCCGTCAACAGCTGTGCATGTCCTCTTGAAAAGTCGGCAATCAATAATACATTGAAATGACGTTTGATTCTTTCAAGTGAAGATTGTATATATAAAACAATGTAACCAACTTCATCCTCTGTTAATTGAAGACCATAATATTCTTCAAACATAATACTTATAGACATAGTAGCTCTAAATACTGTTTTATATTCTGACTTAATGAAATGTACTAATGAGTTTGTTTGAGACAAGCCATGACGGATTCTAAATATCGTTGGTCTTAAATGTATAATCAAACTTTCCTTTAGCTTTTCATCCTGCGATAAATCCACATCCAAAATATTTCCAACAACATGCAGTGACATATCGACAAATTCAATTAATTTATTGTCATATTTCTGTACTTGTTCAAGTGTTTCATCTACGGCTGAAATACCAATAAATTTTGAGCACATCATCTGAATGGCTAAAAATAACACTTCTTCATTCGAAAAGAATACATGTAGCTTTTCCTGTAGCTTCTTAAATATTGCCACCGTGAAAGGATATTCATTGTATTTTTGTAGGATTTGAATCTCTCCTCGATCTTCCACCTTTGGTGGTTCAATCTCTCTACGCTGATATGCGATACAACAATAAATGAAAATTTCATAGAATGACTCATCGGTAAATCGATAGTTCCATTCATTTTCTGTTTCAATAATTGATTTTTGAATCAATTTCGTATCCATGTTATAGAAGAAATAATCCATATTGGATTTAATCTTTTCATTATCAAAATCACTCATGATAAAATCCTTCATCGCAACACGGTATTCATTCTCATTACAATCTAAGCGATAACCTCTATTCTTCTCATTCGCGATTTTCACTTTATATGGAGCCAACCATTTTTCACATTCACGAATAACCTTCAACACAGTAGGTGCACTCAAATACAATTCTTCAGTCAACCTTTATGTGGTGATTGTTTCCCATGGCCTTAACTTAAAGAATATTTTTAAAAGCTCCATTACACGATCATTATCATCATCTTTGACAACTACCGTATTTCGATTCATTAAAACCGACTGTAATTTTTGTTTCTGCTCTTCCGTACATTCCAACCACATTCCAACACGAGGCTTTTTCTGAATGATACCCATATCATTTTCTTGAAGATATTCATTAATATCAAAAATTTTATTTCGGATAGATTTTTCAGACATACCAACCGCATCTGCAATTTGCTGGGTCGATACGACATCTCCATCAATAAGACAATTTAGTATTTCTGTATTATAGTATTGTTTTTTTGCTTCTTTCATACTCACCTCATCACCTTACACATAAAAAATAACATAAATTGTATACGCTTACGTAAAAACTCACGCCTTTTTAATGTGGTAATTTTCTTGATAATCAAAAACTTTTTACCACATTTAATGTGTTACTTTTTAATATCTGTGTAAAGCTTACTTTCTTAGATAGACTCGCTATCCTTATAAGTATACCACAGAGGAAATTTCTGGTTATCTTATAAATAACTATAACTATATTAGAATTTTTTACGATAAGACCTTATAATGTATATAGAATAGGATACTAATTATGTTTAAATTTTTTAAAAAGAAAGAGAAAATAAAAAGAGAATTGCCACCAGGGACAATTCGTAAAGAATTTCGTTTTGAAGGAAATGTTCAAAACATTGGTTTTCGTTTTGAAATACAAAGCCATGCCAAACCATTAGGCATTACAGGCTATGCCAAGAATAACGAGGATGGTAGTGTTACTGCACAACTACAAGGAAACGAAAAAAACATTAATAAAGTAATTAAAGATCTTCAAAACATTGATCGTATTCAGATTGACTTTATCAGTGAAAAAGATCTTCCTTTAGATTATTATGAGAATGATTTTTTTATTCTGTATTAACTTGAACAATGCTCATGATTTAGAGCATTGTTTTTCATTTTCTTCTAAATATTTTAGATACACTCTTTTAGTAGCTTCGGCATCCGCAATTGCTTCTTCAATTGTATCTCCACCACCTACGCATCCTTTTAAATCTGGATATTCAACACACCATTCTGTTTTTCCATTTTCAAAATGCATTGGATACACTTTCATTTCATAGTCCATACTTTCTCTTCCTTTCTGTAATATATAATGATCTCTATGTTTAATTATAACAAACCAATATAGAAAAACAGACTGAATTCTAAAATTTCTAGATTCCCAGTCTGCTTTTTTTACTATTTAACAATTTCCTTAACTTTTTCTGCAATATGTTTGGCATCCAAACCATAATAATCCAATAAATTTGCATAACCATTCCTTTATCGGTATAATTCAGAAAGACTACTGGATACAGTGGCTGCTCTGAAATATAGTTAATGCTAAAGCACTATTCTATTTCCATTGTCAGTGGTGATTAGTGCTTTTTACATTTTTCTATAGTAGTGTATTCCTTTGCACTATCAATCAATCAATAAATAAATTTGCATAAATACTTCTTTATCGGTATAATACAAATATAGAAAAGCTACTGGAAAAGCAGTGGCTGCTCTGAAATAAAACTAATGCTTAAGCACTAATCTATTTCCATTGCGAGTGGTGATTAGTGCTTTTTGCATTTTTCTATAATAATCAATGTTACTTTTAGTATTTCTACTATGGCAAATAAGCACATAGCAACATCAATATGTAGATATATATACATAAGCTTTCCTCCTGTAAAAAAATAGAAGGATCTACTTACCTGGAACTCAAGATTCAAGGCTTTAAATCTCCTTAACAAGAGGCAACCACCAACCACATCCAGTAGCCAATTCCTATTATAAAGGTCCAATGTGAAAACATTATTAAATCGCTTAAATTCCTAAAAAATATTTCATAAACGCTAAACAAGCCACCCAACTATCAGGTGACTTGTTTTATTAAATACTATTTTTCTGTGATATCCTTGATTTTTTCTGCAATATGTTTAGCATCCAAACCATAATAATCCAATAGATCCTTTGGTTTTCCACTTCTACCAAATACATCCTGCATACCTAACATAAATTGTTTGCAAGCAATTCCTTCTGGTGCTAGTACTTCACTCACTGCACTACCTAAACCACCATATACATTGTGTTCTTCGACAGTCACTATCACATCATGTGTCTTTGCTGTTTCAATGATCAATTCCTTATCAATTGGTTTGATGGTTGGAATGTCAATGATTGTTGGTTTATTTTCTAACAAGTCATACGCTTTTAAACTTTCCTGTACCATTAATCCAGACGCAATGATAGCTACTTTACTTCCTTTTTTTAGTACATTTCCTTTGCCAAATTCAAATTTGTAGTTTTCATCATATACATCCTCTACTCCAAGTCTTCCTAATCGCACATAACATGGTCCTTCAATAGAGTATACGGCCTTGATGATTTCTTCAGTCTGTTTGGCATCACATGGCTGAAATACCTTCATATTTGGAATAGAACGCATTAGAGCTAAGTCTTCAATACACTGATGGCTTGCCCCATCTTCTCCGACACTGATTCCAGCATGGGTTGCACATACTTTTACATTCAAGTTTGGATAACAAATACTATTACGAATTTGCTCAAAAGCTCGGCCTGCCGCAAACATCGCAAAACTTGATGCGTACACTACTTTATTAGATGCAGCCATACCTGCAGCGACTGCCATCATATTTCCTTCGGCAATTCCCATATTGAAATGATGTTCAGGTCTTGCCTTTTTAGCTTCGATTGTCTTTGTAGATTTTGTAAGATCAGCATCCAATACAAATAGATCATCATGTTCTACAATTAGTTTTGCCAAAGTCTTACCATATGCTTCTCTTGTTGCCGTTGCCATTATTCAAGACCTCCTAATTCCTTCATTGCAGTTTCATACTGTTCATCATTTGGTGCAGCTCCATGCCATGCATAATTATTTTCCATGAAAGATACACCTTTACCCTTGATTGTATGGGCAATAATGATTGTTGGTTTATCCTTAACTTGTTTAGCTTGATTGAATGCATGTCTCAGTTCATCAAAATCATGTCCATTTACATTTAATACGTTCCATCCAAAAGCTTCAAACTTACTCATAAATGGTTCTGGTGAAATTACATCCTCAATATTTCCATCGATCTGTAAATGGTTATAGTCTAGAATTGCACATAAGTTATCTAGCTTATAATGACTTGCCGCCATAGCTGCTTCCCATACTTCACCTTCTTCACATTCTCCATCACCTAGTAAAGCATAAACACGATGATCATTTCCATCTACCTTATTTGAGATGGCCATACCTACTGCACAAGAAATTCCTTGCCCTAAAGATCCAGTAGACATATCCACACCAGATACATAATTCATATTAGGGTGTCCTTGTAATTTTGAATCGATATGTCTAAATCCTTTTAAATCTTCAATATCAATAAATCCCTTTTCTGCCAATGTAGCATATAATACTGGACTAGCATGTCCTTTACTCAACACAAAACGATCACGATCGATTGTATTTACATTATCATTATTGATATCCATCTGTTCAAAGTATAGTTCTGTCAAGATATCTGCAGCACTCAACGATCCTCCTGGATGTCCTGATTTTGCACTATATACTTCAGTTAGAATATGTTTTCTAATTCGATTTGCGTATAATTCAAGTATTTTATTTTCCATCTCAAACTCCTTTAATAACATTAAATTCCATTAATGCTTCATATATTCCATCTTCATTGTTAGATAAAGTAATATACTTTGCTTCATTTTTTACACTTTCAAGTGCTTGCCCCATAGCAAAACTGTAGTTTGTTTGTTTAAACATACTTATATCATTACCACCATCACCAAACACAAACACTTCATCTTTTGACCACCCAAACTTTTCCATCAAACGACATAGTGTATCCCCTTTTGTGTATCCTTTAGGACCCATTTCGATCTGTCTAGGTGTCGTTCTAAAGATTTCAAAGTGATCCCCATATTTATGAATTAATTTTTCCTCTACTTCATTTAAAATATCTGTTTCTTGCAAAATTTGAAATTTATTAATTGGACAATCAATTTCTTCTACTTTTTCAATATATTTTTGGCAAGGATAACCATTTCTCATATCCCAAAACCATGACCAAGCGCCTGCAGTCCACGGATAATCTTCTGGTAAATCTAATGATAAACGTAACTTCTGCTTCATTGTTAATATATGATCAGGCATATAATCAAATAAACCTTCATCATATACGGCAATGCTTTCTGCATTTAAATTCATCAAATACGAAAATACTGGGCGCACTTCATCTTCATGCATTTGTCTTAGTATCGTTCGCTGGTTTTTGGACATATCATATATCGCAATACCATTAATTTCGATAAGTAATCCTCCATATTTTTTTAGATTTAATTCTTCTAAATACGGTTGAATACGTCCATAATTTCTGCCTGATGCTAGGACAACTTTAATCCCATTTTTTTGGCATTCAATTAGAATATCTCTAGTCTTTGGTGAAATTTTATCTTTTGAATTTAATAAAGTTCCATCCATATCCATTACAATGGCTTTTATATTCATTTACTCAAATCCCTTATCTAATTTATCTCTTAAGAAGATTCCTGCATTCTTTACAACATCTTCCCAATCTTCATTATTCACATACCAGAATTCTCCAACAAACATACGCACTCCAAGTCGTTTCAATGTCTTAATATTCTTTACAAACTCTGTATGCCCTGTCCCAAATGGAATCTCACGATATTTGCCTGGTACGGTTTCTTTTAAATGACTCGCAAAAATGTGTCCTTTTCCACACATTAAATCTTCGTCCACATCTACACCATACAGTAATGATGCATTTTTTAAGTTTCCAATATCTGGATATACACCTAGATATGGACTGCTTACTAGATTTACATAGCGCATTGCCTTTTCTACTGTATCCATAAATGGTGTTTCCATCGTTTCAAAACCTAACACGATTCCTTTTTCGGCAGCCATTTCCACACATTTCTTTAGATTTGTTTCAAAATCATGATTTGTATATAAATCTCCATCTTCATAATAGACGTCATATCCAGCTAACTGAATAATACGAACACCTAAATCAGCCGCAAAATCAATGGCTTTCTTCATGATTTCTAGTGACTTCTTTTGAATTTCTTTATCATGAGATCCAAGTGGATATTTACGATGTCCACTTAAACACATCGAAGAAATTGGAACACCCGTTTTTTGAATGGCTTCCTTGATTTCATCTGTTGGCTGATCCAATCTTGCAAGTTTTGCATCACTCTCATCAATACTGATTTCCAAATAGTCAAATCCACTCTTCTTGGCAATCGTTAATTTTTCTACCCAAGTAAGCGTACTAGGCATACTCTTTTCATATAGACCTAGTCTATATTCTCTATTTAGCTTGTCCATAATAAGCTCCCGGTCCATGTTTACGATTAAAGTGTTTATCTAAAAGAACCTGCTGCATTGAATCAATTTCATTATTATTTAATAAAGATGCGATCGCATTCATCTTTGCACATTCCTCTAAAACAACCGCGTTATGAACCGCATTGAATCCATCAGTTCCCCATGTGAAAGGTCCATGTGAATGTACCAATACACCAGGAACTCTGTCTGGATCGATATTGCGTGTCTTAAACTCTTCTACGATAACTTTTCCTGTTTCCAATTCATAATCTCCATGAATTTCTTCTTCCGTCATCAAACGAGTACATGGAACGGCTCCATGGAAATAGTCAGCCTGTGTTGTTCCTAATGGAATGATATCTTTTCCTGCCTGTGCAAAGCTTGTTGCCCAAGTAGAGTGCGTATGCACGACTCCTCCAATATTTGGAAAATTACGATAGAATTCCAAATGCGTATCTAAATCTGAGCTTGGACGTAGATTTCCTTCCACAATATTTCCATCCATATCCACAAGAACAATATCATCACGAGTCATTACATCATATTCAACACCGCTTGGTTTAATAGCTACGATGCCTTTTTCACGATCGATTTCAGATACATTTCCCCATGTGAATGTGATCAACCCATATTTTGGCAATAATAAATTGGCATCTAGTACACGTTGTTTTAATTCTTCTAACATATTATTTCTCCCTGGTATATTGTAATTGACCCATCTAACTGGTCATCTACAATATACTTCTCCTTTCTTTCAACCTTTGATAACCGT
>NZ_CAKVJB010000028.1 GCF_934754935.1 uncultured Holdemanella sp.
TTGGATCTTAGATCATCCCCAAACTCTTTCATTAAGAGTCTGGCCGATACACCCTTCATAGCTTTTATAATATTAGGAATGTAATGCTGCGGCGTACAATTGATCAGCATACGGATATGATCTTCCTCCATGTTCATTTCTAGAATTTGAAAACCATTATCCTTTGAAATCTGAATCAGCAACTCTTTTAATCTTGTTGCGACCTGTCCATTCAAGACATCACGACGATACTTTACGCACCATACAATATGATACTGTATAGAATAGACATAGCCTCTACCTTTAACAACTTCCATATGTTTTTACCTCATCAATATTATAACATATGTATATGATTAAATCTTTATATTTATCATTTATTTTTAAATTATTTATCAAACATCTGCTAATCTAATTCATCTCATAACTAAAGTCACGAGTGTTCTTAGATTGCATTATAAAACGATTCCCAGAAGATTTTTGTTTTCAACTTACAACAGAAGAAGCAATATTTTTGAAGTGCCAATCTGGCACCTCAAAAATGCAAGAGTCAAAAAAGGATGGACGAGGTGGCAGACGTACATTACCATATGTATTTGCGGAACAAGGGATATCCATGCTGGCCAGTGTATTGCATAGCGAGGTGGCAATTAATGTAAGCATAGGTAGTATGCGTGCATTTGTAGAAATGTGACGTTTTATATCCAACAATGCACTCTTGTTTGAAAGAATTAGTAACATTGAATTAAAACAACTGGAATATCAAAAAAAACACAGATGCAAAATTAGATCAGATATTTGAGTACATATCAGATCATGAGGAATCTAATCAAAAAATATTTTTTAATGGCCAGATAAACGATGCGTTTAGCTTACTAATAGGATTGATTCAGAAAGCAAAGACGGAAATTGTTCTGGTAGATAGATATGTGGATGTAGGAACATTGAACATTTTATCAAAGAAGAAAGAAAATGTGGCAGTGATAATTTATACACTGCAACGGACAAAATTATCTCAAACAGATATAGATAATTTTAATGCACAGTATTCCAAACTAGAAGTCAAGTACACAAGAGCATTTCATGACCGTTTTTTAATTCTTGATAAAACGAAAGCATACCATGTGGGTGCGTCTTTAAAGGATGCAGGCAAGAAATGTTTTGGAATTAATCAGATTGAAGATGCAGGCATCGTCAAAAACATTTTACAAAGATTTGAATTAGAAACAGAAAAATAGAAAAGTAAGTTAGGCAGAAAGACGTAATTCATAGACAATGCGGCTTGCGTCTTTTTCAATTTAAAAAGGAAGTGAGCTAATGGTACAAGTCTTTCGTGTAAAACAAAATAAGAATTTTACTATAATAAGCACTCACCATTTCATGAATAAAGATTTGAAGTAAAAATGTACTAAATGCGAAAGAGACTATTACGCCATGCAGGTCTCGTAGCAGTCACAAATTATTCGCAACAAATTTAGCACTCAACTATTGACTGTGCCAAGTAATTGTACTATGATATTAGCAGTTAAAAGATGTAAGTGCTAAGGAGGATTCAATATGCGCTATTACCCTAATTATTTTGATGACTTTTTCAATGATACTAAAAAACAAGATACAAGTACTGTATTAAGAACAGATATTTATGAAAAGGATGGATATTATCAAATCTGTATGGAGGTTTGTGGTATTCAAAAAGAAAATATTCAAATTGAATTAAAAGATGGTTACTTAAAGATCACCGCAACTCGTAATATCAATAAAGAAGATACGCGTGTACTTCGTCAAGAAAGATTTACTGGAACTTATTCTCGTTCATTCTATATTGGTGAAGGTTATAAACAAGAAGATATCAAAGCTCGTTTTGACAATGGTGAATTATTCATCTTATTGCCTACAAAACCTGTAAAGCGTGAAGAAGAATCAAAATATATCAATATTCAATAGTGAGAGACTTGCGTCTCTCATTTTTTGTACTATACTGTTTTTAATCAAGTGGAGGTACAAACAATGAGTGTATTAGATCAAAACATTTCAATCTTCAGATATTTTGAAGAAATCTCAAAAATTCCTCATGGATCATTTCATGAAGAAAAAATTGCAGACTATGTAGAAAATTTTGCGAAAGAACATGATTTTAAATATGTTCGTGATAATATGAATAATGTGATTATTTATAAAAAGGCTACACCAGGCTACGAAGATCACGATACAGTGATGTTGCAGGCGCATATGGATATGGTTTGTGAAAAAAACAATGATGTTGATTTTGACTTTGAAACCGATGCTTTAAATTTATATGTTGAAGATGGCTGGTTAAAAGCAAAAGGAACTACATTAGGTGCCGATGATGGATTTGGCGTTAGCTACATGTTGGCCATTTTAAGTGATTATACTCTAAAACATCCAAATCTAGAATGTGTATTTACGGTACAAGAAGAAGTGGGTCTATTAGGATCTATTAATCTAAAAAAAGAATACTTCAATGCCAAAAAGATGATTGGTCTTGATGGTGGTGGTGAAGTTAGTACTTGTACCACAACAAGCGGTGGCCGCTATGCCTATGTTGATAAAACATGCACTTTTGAAGAAGTAAATAATACAACCTATAAACTTACAGTAAAAGGATTAGATGGAGGGCATTCAGGTGCTTGTATTGATCAAGAAAAGGGTAATTCAATTAAAATCTTATTTAGAGTTCTACAAACATTAAAAGATATTCAAATTGTATCCGTAAATGGTGGTCTAAAAGAAAATGCGATTCCTAGAGAAGCTGAGGCAACTTTTGTTTCAGACATCAAGCCAAATATTGATCAAATCGTAACTGATTTAAAAACAGAATTTGAATTCAGTGATAGTAAACTTGATATTCAATTGGAAGAAACAGACAAAGCTACTAAAGCTTTTACTTTAAAAGATACAAATGAATTAATTACACTATACTACTTACTACCAAATGGTTTGCAGCATAAATCTATGGCTATTGAAGGACTAACACTCGCTTCCCTTAACTTAGGTAAATTAAGAATAGAAGACAATGTTGTGAAATGTGCTTTCTGCATTCGTTCTCCATTAGAATCTATGAAAGATGAATTAGGCAACAAGATCAACATGATTGCACAGTTATGTCATGCATCTGAACATGAAGATACAAACTTCTGTGGTTGGAACTATGAAGCGAACAGTCCATTAAGAGATAAACTAAAAGAAATCTTAAAAAGACAAGGCGTAGAAATGGAAACCGAAGCATCCCACGGAGGTATGGAAACAGGTATTCTAAAAGGATTACTACCAGATCTAGATATCATTACATACGGACCTATTGCCGAAGGTTGTCACACTCCGGAAGAAAAACTAAACCTAGAATCCTTTAAAAAAGCCTATAAAAATCTATGTGATTTAATTGCAGAATTGTAAGAGAAGTCTATACTTCTCTTTTATTTTGTGCTATAATATTTAAGCACATGGCGCGTTCGGCAAGCGGTTAAGCCACAGCCCTCTCAAGGCTGTATCACGGGTTCGAATCCCGTACGCGCTACCATTTAACAATTACTCCTTTACATAAAGGAGTTTTTATTTTATATACAAATCGTGTAATATATATGAAGAATGGAAAGGATTTATGAATTCAATGCTACTAAAATTAGGAATATTCTTTATTACGATTGGTGTCGCAAAATTTATTTATGCCATGTATTTAAAACACAAACAAAAGTAAGTCTAGAAATAGACTTTTTTATTTTAATTAAAAGAAAAAGTGCATCACTCAATGCACTCTTCAATCTTTCGTTTTTCTAAATATTTGATCTTTTCATCATGAACCCATTCCATAATAACACGATAATTAGTCATTAAGAAATCTCTCCATTCCGGTTGAACAACAACTCTTCTTTTAAGGCCTCTATCATTTTCAATGATATATGGAAGTCTATATTTCTCATTATAATCTTTGATTGTTTCTATAATATCTTTAGGTCGATTCCAAATCGGATCATTACCACCTACGTCCACCAAAAAACTCGATAATAAACGATAGGGTGTCTGCATGATCAAAAGCTTCTTGTATTCTTTTAAAGCTTCATCATGCTGCTTTACACAAATAATAATTTCTTGTTTCGAACAATTTTCAGGCAAATACTTTTGGATGCTTAAAATCGCATTTTCCAATGCGTTTGTACGCTTTTGATGAATCAATGGACCCAAATGATATCCTTTTTCAACCACATCATCATAGGCTAAAGAAATCATTTCATCTAAGATTTCATCAAATTCAATTGTATCCCTATAAATCATTAAATTTAACACAGCCTCTAACCAATAGAAAGAATAAGAAGAACTTGTAAATTCTAGAATCTTCTCAAAATAATCCAATCGCAGTTCAAAACTATATAAATCTAAGAATTGTAATCGCTCGACATCTAACATACCCTTATTTTATCAGTTCTGTGTACTTTTTAGAAGATGCTTTACACTTTTCTACCGGATATTTCTTCTTATTTTGTTCTAACTTCATCAACAAGATCTCTTCCATATCCACACCCAATTTATTCGCCATTAAAATACAATAATTCATCACATCCGCCAGTTCTTCACAGACATGTTGTTTATCATATTCATTATTCCATTGAAAGCACTCCAACAACTCACCTGCCTCAATACTAATGGATTTTGCGAGATTTTCTGGATTATGAAATTGATCCCAATCTCTTTCCTCATTAAACTTTAATATTTCTTCAACTGCCCTTTTCATCCTGATTCTCCTTCATTCTATATTTCTTTGGCGATATGCCATATACTTTTTTAAACGCCTGAATAAAATGCGTTACATTATTAAAACCAACACTTTCAGATATTTCTGTTACATTCAATGTGGCATCCTTTAATAGATTTGTTGCCTTCTGTAAACGATACTGAATTAAATACTCATATGGCGTTACATTTAACATCTTATTAAAACAACGATTGCATTGCGCAATACTCATTGTTCCTGCATCCGCAATATCCTTTAAAGTCAGTTCATCTGCATAATACGTATGAATATATACAAGCATCACTTGTACTCGTTCTTGTCTTTCGACATCCTTTTTATTCGGTATAAAATCAATCGTCGATAAACTTTGAACCAATTGTCTCCAAATCATTGTGATCAAAATAGAAATATCATACTCAAACATGTCTGAACCATTTAAATATAGATTGTAAACATCATATAAATAGGAAATAATTTCATTTTCAGACTTAATCATGTAACACCTTAAAAAATCCATACGCGTATAAGGCCACACATACTTATATTTCATACGACTCTCTTTAAAGAAACACAGTAATTCTTCCGGAAAAGTAAGTGTTACATACTCTCCATCCTCACTCATATCACTCGACATATGCAGTGCACCCTTATTGATAAACAAGGCTTCTTTTTCTTTGAGTTCATACTCAATTCCATTCACCTGATAATTGACAAAACCCTTGGTACATAGCACAAACTGCAAATCTTCATGCCAGTGCAAAGACTTAAAACCACTACCAATTGGTAAAACATCATACTTTTTCACAACACAAATATTTACTGGGAACAATTCATCCGTATATCCATTTAAAATATGTAATTTCTTTTCCATAAATTAAATATAATACAAAAATGATAATATATCTATATTTTTTGACTATTTATCTTAAGACAAAACGCTTTACTGTAATTATAATTATAAATGTATTCAGAAGATTTTTATCTGATACTCATGTTCGATATCCCATAGTAAAAGATATCATCTTTCCAGTAACAAGCATTCTATTTAAAACGATTGAAAGGCATAAACTTCACAAGACAACAATACAATTGTTTTAAAGTATGAATGCAATCTCTATGAAGCAGCCAATGGCTGTTTTTATTTTTCCAAAGAAAAAGGAACATTACTGTTCCAATACTTCTATATCTACAATATCATCAATTTGTATTTGAATATTCTCTTTAAAATATAAAACCTTATTTAATTCATCCAAACGCCTAAAAGATAAAACATCTTGAATGTACTTACCACCACTTTTTGTCTTATCCTTTTCAAAATAAGTGATTCTACATCTTGATTTCAAATTCACCATCTCAACGATTTTTTCATTGATTTCAAGCTTTTCTTCATTCGATAAAATTCTTTTTTCCTGCGTAATTCGACCCTGTTCAATCACAGCCTCTTTATGCCCTGTTAAAGCCGCAAAAGGCGCAAATTGAGCTGCACGATCCGACATAGACATCTTTGGATATTTACTTGTTGGACGAGCCATCGTATACCATCTTTCATCCATTATGCCTTATGTCCTCCAATCTGCTCATTTCTCTCTTTGGCCTTAGCCCCCTTCTCAAAATCCGTTCCCTTTAAGATCGAATTCTTTCCATACTTATTTTTGATTTTTAAAGTTACCTTTTGAAGATCTTTTTCCTTCTTCAAATCCTCTTCGTCCACATTAGAAAACAAATCAATCTGCTCAAAACCACGATTCTTTTCATCCACCACTTCTACTGCTGCTACATTGATTCTTCGCACCAACAAACTCGGATCCACATACCGATCATATACATCCAATATATTTTGAATTAGAATTGAATTCGCATTTGTCTTTTGTGGTAAATGGACAATTTTATTTAAACTCTTGGGTAAGATTCTCCCATAAAAATCTACCATTGTCTCACCTGTATAAGATTCATTCGTTTCATAACCAATAGTAAGAACCACTTTATTTGTCACTAAATGCTTATCCACCAAACTCAAAGCTAAAGATTCCACCATTTCCTTGACTAAAATCTTAGCCTTTTCTTTCTCATACCCACAAGATAAGACTTGTCCCGAACCCATACTATTCTTTTCCGGTTTATACGCCTTAATATCTTCCATTGTACAAGACTCATATCCCCAGGCATGATCAATCAATAGTTCAGCATTTACGCCAAATGTTTTAAACAAAACATCCTCATGTTCTAAGCTAAAGGTACAAAGCTTGCCCATTGTATCTATACCCAATTTATTTAATCTTTTCTCATATCCTTTACCAACACGCCAAAAATCTGTTAAAGGCTTATGATTCCACAACAATTTTCGATACCTATATTCATTTAAAGCCGCAACACGAACCCCATTTTCATCTGGATCTTTATGTTTGGCAACAATATCCATCGCCACCTTGGCAAGATACAGGTTGGTACCAATACCAGCTGTAGCCGTGATGCCAGTTGTTTCATAAATATCTAGAATCATTTTCATTGCGAACTCTTTTGGTGTTAAATGATACGTATTTAAATATGGTGTCGCATCAATAAATACTTCATCAATCGAATATACATGAATATCCTGACTTGAAACATATTTCAAATAAATATTATAAATTTGAGTGCTGATATCCAAATAGTATTTCATTCTAGGAGGCGCAATCAAAAAATCAACTTCATACCTAGGATTCTTTTTTAAGATTTCATCATCCGCTGATTTACCATCAAAACGCAAAAATCCCTTTTTCCTTTTGGCATTCACTTCTCTTACCTTTTGATTCACCTCAAACAAACGACACCTTCCACCAATACCATACTGTTTTAATGAAGGAGATACCGCCAAACATATAGTCTTTTCTGTTCTTGAAGCATCTGCCACCACAAGATTGGTTTTCAAAGGATCCAATCCTCTAGAAACACATTCACAAGAAGCATAGAAAGACTTTAAATCGATGGCCAAATAAATCTTAGACTTCATGAACGCGTAATCTTTTTAAGAAGACCATTCAATTCATCTAAACTAGAAGTCACTTCATGCAATGTACTTCTTAATGTAGGAATCATCTGTTTCATTTCTTCTTTTACAGCTTGTTTCTTTTTTTTCTTCTGATATTTCTTCAAAATATTTATTATATTCATCTTTAAAACTCCAATCGCATCTGATACCAAACTACACCACCATGAACACTTGAGGATACGCCCTCATTTTTAAATCCAAACTGACTATAGTAAGGCACCAATCTATCTTTACAAGTTAACACTAAGCCTTTTCGCTTTTCTTGTCTAGCCAAATCAATCATCGCATTCATGATCTTTGCGGCATTTCCCTGTCTTTGATAATCCGGCAATGTATTTAAGCCAAATATCATTTGCCAATCACCATCTTCATCATGCATCGAAGCATCACTATACATTTCATCTGTTAAATCTCTTTGGTTTGTACAAAAACCATCAATAAAACTAATCAATCGATCCTCTTCAAACAATAAAAGAAAATGATTCGCATATACATTTAATCGTTCCTGAATCTCTTTTGAAGTTGCTGCTTCATTCGGTGGAAAACAAGTCGCCTCTACCTTAGATAAAATTTCTGCATCTTCTTTTGTTCCTTTTCGAATCATGGTATCACCTCCCGATAATTATACCAAAAAAGAAGTGATTACTCACTTCTTAATGCCTCTACAGGATCTTTTTTACTCGCAATCTTGGATGGAATCAAACCTGCAAGAATGGTTAATACTAAATCAATTAAAATCAAGAATACAGCTCCATTCACAGGTAATTTGGCAATATGAGCTACACCTGTCATATTTTCAACCACCATACTGATTGGAACATTTAATGCAAGTGTAATCAGAATACCTAAGACACCACTAATCAAACCAATAATAAATGTTTCTGCATTGAATACACGCGTAATATCTTTCTTACTGGCACCAATTGATCGTAGAATACCAATCTCTTTTGTACGCTCTAATACTGAAATATAAGTTATAATACCAATCATAATACTTGATACAATTAAAGATACAGACACAAAGGCAATCAAAACATAACTAATAATATTGACGACACTTGTCACAGAACTTAACATTGTTCCAATAAAATCATTGTATGTGATCACATTACTTTTTGTCTGCTTCTTATTATAAGAAGTGATCAAATCACCCAACTTTTCTTTTCCATCAAAGCTTGACGCATATAAAGAAATCTTTGTTGGATTTGAGTAATCCACAACACCAAGCTTAGTTAAATTCGAATCATATGTCGCATTGATATTCTCATTATACGTATTCATATAATTCATCAACTCTTCTTGCGACATACTTGAAAGCTGCATCATCTGCTCATTTGTAAGATTTGACATGCTCATCTTTTGACCTGACGCAAACTCGGTCTGCGTAAAAATATTGATATTTGGATTTTCCTTTTGTTCTTTTACAATTTGAGCATTCTCCGTCTTTTCTGTTACATAACGCTCCATAGCCTTTGTATAATACACACCACCCATTGTTGGTTGTGAAACTGTAGATTCACTTGGCTTAATGATTCCAACTACCTTGATTTCAGGACTACTCGCTACAACATCCTTCATATATGCTTCGTTTTCACTTTGATTGATCCACAAACCATTTACCTTTTGGTATAAATCACTATTTAGAACCAATCTAAATTTTAGATTTAAGATATCATCCACACTGTACGATTCTAGATTCGTCTTTGAAATCTTGTCCGTTTCTCCATTTAAAATCTTCTGATAATTTTTAACCAATTCATCCTGATCCAACAAGCCCAAAGAATAAAGAGCGTAATCCGTTATCTCATTATTCTCATCAACCTCTAATACTACTTCATTATAGTTTGTTGGCCACTTACCTTCGACAAGCTGATACTCATCATCACGAAGCTTTTTCGATTTGGGTAAAGATAGCCATACTTGATCATTCGTCATCGAGCTTGAATCCATAAATTGCGATTGAATGGACATCATATCTGACATTCCTAATTTATCCAACAAACCATTGGGAGACACTTGCACTAAACCAAAATCTGTATTTTCATTATATACTTGAAGATTTAGATTATAGTCATACTCGATTGCCTTCGCCGTCTTTCTAAATTCCTTACCCTTACTACTTTCAATATACGATTTAAAAGCCGATAAATTATTCTTCTTTGAACTCGATAAAGACTCTAATACATCCTCAACATAAGGACGAGAATAGATTTTAGAATCCTTATGTTCTTCTGTCTTTTTCTTCATTCCCATCATTGTTGTCATTAAAGTCGACATATCACTAGAACTCGATTGAATCTCAATGGGATAACTTGCCATTGTATCATTTTCCATTTGATCAATATATGACTGCATACCATTCGATAAAGACATAATCAAGGCAATTCCAATAATTCCAATACTTCCGGCAAAAGATGTTAAAAATGTACGTGCCTTTTTTGTCATTAAGTTATTTAAACTCAATGAACAAGCCATTTTAAATGACATGCCAGGCCTTTTCAAAATACTTGTATCCACATTGGTATCTGATTCACTAAAAGGATTAGAATCCGATACTAAAGTACCATCTTTTAAACGAATGATTCGACTCGAATATTTATCGGCCAATTGCGGATTGTGTGTAACCATAATGACAAGCTTATCTTTAGAGATTTCCTTTAAGATTTCCATGATTTGCACACTTGTGGCACTATCCAAAGCTCCCGTTGGCTCATCGGCTAGAATAATGTCTGGATTATTGACAATGGCACGGGCAATAGCCACACGTTGCATTTGTCCACCCGACATCTGGGTTGGCTTTTTATGGATTTGATCCGATAAGCCCACCTTATTCAAAGCCTCAATAGCTCTTTTTCTTCTTTCCTCTTTATTTACACCAGTAAGTGTTAAAGCCAATTCCACATTACTTAAAACACTTTGATGCATAATTAGATTATAAGATTGAAACACAAAACCAACCTGATGATTACGATACGTATCCCAGTCTTTATCACTATAATCCTTCGTGCTTTTTCCATTAATGATTAAATCACCCGAAGTATAATGATCTAAACCACCAATAATATTTAAAAATGTAGTCTTACCACATCCACTCTGTCCAAGTATGGAAACAAATTCATGTTCACGAAAAGAAAGAGATACATCTCTTAAGGCATGTACCGTTTCATCTCCTGAAACATAGTCTTTAATAATATTTTTACATTGAAGCATAAAATCCCTCCACTTGAACTTATTATAGAAAATTATCTATTGATTTTTCAATCGACTAATAATAACATATTGTTACGAAAGCAACAGGTGTTGATTATGAACAGAAAAATACAAATGACAAAAAGATGTATTCGAGGAGCTTTATTTGAATGTCTAAAAGAAAAAGACATCAATAAGATTACCATTTCTAGCTTATGTGAAAAGGCCGATATCAATCGTTCAACCTTTTATAAGTATTATGGCAGTCAATATGATGTCATTAAAGAAATGGAACAAGAAGTCATCAAACTGATCAATGCACAATTAAATGATCAACCAAAAGAAACTTCTTTTATCCAATTACTTCAATTTTTAAAATCCAACAAAGAAACTATTAAAATTTTCTTTGAATGCAATGTCGATAATGAATTTCCTAAACAAGTTCTAGCACTCGATTCCATCAACAATCAGCTTGAAAAAGTTTCACAAAACGATCCATACATCAAAAACTACATTCTTTTTGGATCCTTGGCAACCATTCAACAATGGATCGATGCCGGATGCATAGAATCTTGTGAAGAAATTGCGAATATCATCAATCACATTGTAGATAAACTGGTGAATTAATCAAAAACACGGTTTTTGTATACTCGAATTGAAATCAGCATGGAAATAAAATATAGAACAAAACTTGTCATCAATAAACCTACACTAAACATAATAGGATCTAATGTATTCAATACAGATTCTATAGATTCAAAGAATTTAGGAATAAATTGATTTAAGAAAGCGAATAAGAAGGTACATCCAAACACAACCACAAACAATACAATTCTTCCTTTTTCGTTGCCTTCCTTTAATTGAAACGGCAAAGATAGAGCTAACAACAACAAAGCTGTTGATAAGATTATAAGTGTTTCCATGAAGCCACTTTTACTAAAACAACCTAATATTGTGACAAGCACAAAACCAATCCCTGTAATCATCAAAGAAAACAAATATTTTTCTTTCACATAATCTGATTTAGAAATAGGTAACGTAAACAAAGTCTTTAAGCCGTGATTGGCTTCATCATACGAAATTGTAGATAAGCTTAATATCGCAAGAACCATCAAAATATAGCCTGTCGCAAATGAAATATCATTTATCCCACCAACGATTCCAATGAACAACATAAACAATATGACTTTCTTACTTTTTATCATCAACAAGAAATCTTTGACTAACAATCCCTTCATACAGTTTCCCCCTTGATCATATATTCCATCAAATCATCAATATGTGCTTTTTCAATGACTAGATTTGGATAGTTTTCTACATAAAATTGTCTTTCATTTGTAAGATAAGTCGAACTTATCTTTTTTAATGCATAGCTTAAATCCACAGTTTCATCTACACCCTTTAATAGTGCATAAGATTCTAGATCCTGTTCTTGCAGAATGATTTTTCCTTTTTCAATAAAGTAAAATTCATCACACAAACCCTCCAAATCACTTGAGATGTGTGAACTAATCAATATGGAAACCTCTTCATTTTGTTCCATATAATCACGCAACAAATCTAATACTTCGTTTCGTGCAATAACATCTAAACCACTCGTTGGTTCATCTAACAATAATATTTTCGCATGAAGACTTGTCGCAATAATGATCTTCAATTTTGAAAGCATACCTGTAGAATATTCTTTTAATGGTTTCTTTGGATCCAATTCAAATCGACAAATCATAGAATCAAAATAATCACAATCAAAATGTTTATACGAGCACTTTAAAATCTTTTTGATTTCTAAAACATTTAAAATCAAACTAAAACTCGAATCATTCCACACGACACCAATTTCTTCTTTATTCACTTGATTTGTATGTTTATCGTCATCTTCAATTAAACCAAGATACAATTTAAACAAAGTGGTCTTGCCAGAACCATTTCGACCAATCAAAGCCGTTATTGTTCCTGGCTTTAATTCAAGTTTACAATCCAATTTAAAATCATTATATGTCTTTACAAATCGCATATTCTTATTCCTCCATCAAGATATCAAATAAATCTTTGATTTCTTCTTTTGACAAATCGTAAGATTTCGCTTTATCAAGTACCTTCTCTAAATCCTTTTGGATTTCAACTACACGCTGCTCATGTACCAAGCCAGGATTTACCCCCAACACAAACGAACCCTTACCTTGAACCGTTCTACATAAGCCATCCGCTTCTAAAATGTCATATGCTTTTTTAACAGTTAAAGCCGATATTTTTAAATCTTTTGATAGGCCACGAACACTCGGTAAAGCATCTCCTTCTTTTAACTTACCATCCACAATATTTTGTTTCACTTGATTCACAATCTGTTCATAAATAGGAATCATTGAACTATTATTGATAATAATCATTGTATCACCTTCTATATAACAGTGTATAACAGTATATATCACTTGTAAAGAAAAAAATTAGGATAAAACTATCATAATTCAAATTGTCATCGTTAAACTATAACGTGCATATAGAAACTAAGCCGTGCATTTAGCAAATTCTGCCCGCAGGTCGATGTTAAACTAAGCCGTGCATTTAGCGAGACAGAACACAAACCGTTAAACTAAAAACGGGTAATACACACTTGAAACGGTGAAACTAAGAACGGGTAACGTAGTCTAGAATTAGACTAAAAAGATTCCTTCTCGTGTTTGTTTAGAGTATTCTCTGAGTAAACAAAAAAGCAAAGAAACATTGAGTCTCTTTGTTATGTGTTATCTAACGAGATGTAATCACAGATGTTCTTCGATAAAGGTTTGCTTTTTGGAACAGCCTTTTTCTTCTTTGGACGTGGATTTCCCATAAGAATATCAAGAGTTCCTCGAGCAATCTCATCAACACGTCGTTGTCGACTGCCTTCTTCAGAAAGAATTTCTTTGACGGCTCTTGTAATATCGTCTGAACTGTACTCTGGATGAAGTGGACGAATCATGTTCAATACTTGTTTTGTCACCTTGCTTTCATAAGCCAGATTACCGATGTTGACTTTAGGCATCTCAAATTCATTTTTGTCGAGTGCAGCATTTTGCATGATTTCTCTATCAGCTTCTTCTTCGAGTTTTGACTGATTTACGAAATCAATAGAGTTTTTAAGTTGCTTGAAGTGTTTGTCGTTGATACGATGGATGAATTTTTTGTCGATTGTCTCAGCCTTGCCTTTCGACTTGCTGTCAAGGTATTCAATCATGATCCATTTGTATAGCCAGATAAGCTGGTTGATGATGCCACCTGTACATTCATAGAGCGTATCAGCCAGTTCTTTCGACCATTCAATCGGCGTATCGACCCATTGCCAAATCAGAAGCAGTTTCACCAGATAGTTGAAATATTCTCGGTCCGACGTATACGCAGAGGCATCAATAAGGTCGCCAGTTCTACGTGCGTTTCGAAGTTTAGCAAACAGCTTTTGATAAGCCTCATCCGTTCCAACGACACTTAAAGCCACCTTTGTCTTGTTGACGATACCAAGAAGACCTTCGTAGCTGTTTTCCTTGTTGGAATTGAAATTGATAAGCTGAATCTCATCAAGAACGATAGTTCCAATTGAGAACATTTCGATAAGCTGGCAGACTTTTAATTGTTTATCTGCTAAGCTTCTACACTTTCTAGAAATCATCAACTCGTATTCAGGTTCAGGATTGCCTAAAGCACTGTCGATAGCTTCTCCAATCTGTCGATACAGAGTGGCAAAGTTACTGTTTGGCATACAGCTTACAACCAGATATGTGATTTGAGGAAGTGTTTCGCCGACACTCGGATGATGCATGATAACCTGCGGAATATTCTCAAACAACTGTTTAAGAGATGAAGATTTCCCACAACCCGAGAATCCAAGAAGGGCAAAGCCAGAAGGAGCGCTGTCCTCGATTTTGCCTTTCATGCGAATCATACTGCCTCGAGTCTTTCGACCTAGAAACTCTTTATCTTCCCAGATATAGCTTTTACGAAGCATGTATGAGCTGACGATTACATCGTAATCAATAAACTCAAGCTGTCTTTGAAACGCCAAAGGAAGTCTTAAACGTTTCAGGCTCAGTACAGTTTCCTTTTGTTCGTTTATCGTCATTGTTGCCAGCTTCTGAACGTCGACTTCAGGAATCGGCACCATATAAGCATTTACAAGGCTTCCCTCGTCACGTGGACGAGGTAAAGCCTCAATGAATGGATTGCCGACAAAATCTTCATTGGCCGATCTTACATACTTTGCATCGACTGGACCAATGCGATGACATTCTTCATACGTGTACTGGTTTTCATCACTGCCTACATCTTCATATTTGTAGATCCAGTTTAATTCTTGCATAAAATCACCTCCCTACATCTTTTTGCTCATCTTTTCAAGAACTTCGTTGAGTGAAAGGTTCGAAATATCTTCCTTTGGCTGAGCTTCTGGCTCAGGCAGTGCTTTTGTTTCCAAAGTAATTGCAGGAGGACTTTCTTTTGTATCAAGACGAGAACCCATTGAGTTCTGTTCCATGAAGCTGATGCTTTCATCTTTACGATTCTGACGAATATTCTTTGTCTTACCTGAATCAGAGACAGTATACTTACCAGCTTCCAATGCATTGTCGATGGCCGCCTGAAGACTCATACGTTCTGCACATCGAATTTCCTGCTCATTCTGGTCAAGCTCATGGATAAGTTCATTTTTACGAGTCTTGTACTCTTCGTAGCACTTTAAAGGTTTACCATCAAAATCACTGTTTCCATTGCGGTACGGATTCAGTCTAGCCTTAACGATACGATTGTCGTTGATGTACCATAAGGAACCAACATCACGTTCATCAAGGCGACAGTTCAAAGGAGTAGATGAACGCAGACTTGATTTCGTAATAAGTTCTCCAAGCCATGCGTCTTCTGCCATATAATACAAACCGTTCCATTCGATGCCTTTACGAGTAATGCTCGCTTTGACTTCTCTACGAAGTGTGTATTCAAACTGGTCAAGGTTCGTAATCGGTTTTGGAGCTCCATACAGTTCACAGCCGTATTTCCAGATTTCCAAAGGTACTGGATGAACTCCACGCTGTATCATATCCTTTGTTAAAGGGTAATCCTTCAAAACACGCATGTTGTGAGCAATTGTCTGGTTGATTACAAAGACCCAGATGTCTTCCAATGTAAGAACAGCATTCTTATGATGATTGGAATCATGGCGTTTCGTAATAAGCCCCTTGCCTTCCAAAAGGTCATTCTGGAAAGAATGATACTGGTGAAACAGCTGTTCGACCTGACCTTTTAAAGAACCCATAGCTGGTGGAGTCAACTCCAAAGTGATGTTCAGTTCGTTACAGATACGTTTTACTTCATAGGAACGATACTCAACACCTCGGTCACTTCGGATTCGATTTGGAAGCACGTTGATATCCCATAGGCCATCTTTGATTTCAAGACCAAAGCGTCTGCAAAGCTGTTTGTTATCTTCACCAAGGTTCAAAAGACAGTTGGTGAATCCAAGAACAGAGTTATTATCCAAAGAAACGGATATAGCCGTAATCATACGGGAATAGACATCCACCATTGCATGCACGATTGGACGACCAACAACTTTGGAAGGGTCGATTTCACTGATAAGCGATACATCCATTTCCACTTCGTCCATTTCGAATAAATCTCCAGGACCTTTTACGTTGTAAAGATTGTCTGAAATCAAAGCACGATTGTCATTTCTGTATTCACGTTTTGAAGTCTTGCTGATTTGGCGTTGCTTCTCCGTAGTGTTGTTACGAATATAGTTGACCATCTGATTTATTGTAGGGCGGTGGTCAATTGGCATCAGCTGATTCTGAATCATGACTCCATCTTTTGTTTGAAGTTCCTGCCGAATCATGAAATATTTCGTACACATCCAGTCATATGTAGTTGTGTATGACTTTTCTCTGCCGGATAGATAGTGCTTACAGCAGTCGTCGAAGATTTCACGAAGTTCATTCGTTAAAGGAACTCCAGCAGTAAACAAAGGTGGACGCCCTGTTTTCAAGGAATATTCCATTCCCACTTTGCTCTTCTTGCCCTGCTGTGGAAGAAGTGCATATGGGTCAAGCCCGCTCATAAGGTACTTTTTCAGAACATAAAAGACAGTTCTTGTAGAAACGCTGTATTTCTTAGCCAGATCCTCAATAGCAGGTTTTGGCTTCCTTGTGGCAATATCAAAGTAGCATGGACCATATCTTTCGCTCAGCGTATCAACGATTTCTTTATTTCGAACATAGATATCACGATCTGTATCCGACAGAGCTCTGCTGTCGAATACATGTTCGCATTTAGCCTTACGAATCGCAAGCTCCTTTTTATCGACCATTTCAAGAATCGTTTCATCAAACCATTCTAGGATATCAACCTTGTCATCACGTTCATTCATTAAAATCGTGACGGAATAGTTCCCGTTGCGATAAATGACTCGGTAGTTTTCATCAAGCTCCATAATGTGCAGTATAGAACCGACTTTTAATTCAAGAATTTCCATCATTTTGCATTACCTCCTTCAAGTTCAGGAAGTACATCACGATATACTTCCAGCAGATATCTAAAGTTCAATGGTTCGGATTCCATATCCACCTTGATTTTCTTTGTCGCAATCAGATGTTTAAGAAGCGACATCTCATCAAAGACAGAAGATCTGTCATAAAACGCACACACTAAACGAATGTTTTCAGCGAAGACCACATTCATATCATCTTTATAGACGATTTCAAATGGAACGTGTGCAAGCTTTTCCCAGTAGAACTTTTCTACCATCAGTTTTTCACGAGTTCGTTTCTTGTTGAGTACATTCCGTGAAACCTTGACACTGAACACCTTTTCGGAACCATTCTTATAAGTAACGTAAAAGTCAGATGTCATGTATGAGTAGCGACTACCTGGATGTTTGATGCCAAAATCATCGCAAATCTCAAGAGTCTGTTCCAGATCCAAAGGGTACTGCTCTCGGATGTCAACAACATTGTCATCCCATCTAAGGATATGCCAGTAATACTTTTCGCCCTGAGACAGGAGCTCAACAGTTCGACCTGTTTTCCAGTCTTTAGGAGTGGAGCAAGTACCACTGCTGTTGAGTTCTCTAGCTTGAATCCAAGGCTTGTAAGAGGCTCCTGAACCTTGTCCTCTACCATTTTTTATTTTTTGCTCGTTTTTTGATCTTGCGTCGTACATTTTTGATTCTTCTCCTTTGTCTTCTTGCTTTGTATTTGTTTTCGTTCTTGATATGAATGATTGTATGTCCGTTAGGCACTTTCTTCATTTCAAAACCGACCATCGTATCGTAGCTGATATTGTTAAAAAAACGCTGATAACGAGCCGGATCTTTAAAAATAGCTTTCAACAACTTCTCCTTTTGGTCGCCGGTCAGATATTCAACCGTGCTTTTCCAAAGAATGTTGGCAGCAAGGAAAGGTACTTCACCATCGTAACCAGGAATCAGAGCCTCATCGACGTGGTCGACATCCAGATTCTTATCCTTTAGCAACGTATCCAGCTGATACTTGACCATTCGGTAATAAAGAGAAGCTCTGGAATAACATTTGCCGTACATACGCTTTTCACGGTCCGTTTCGTATGAGCCTTTAACAGGTGTGTAGTCTGTTTCTTCAAGAACAGGCTTTCGAAGTGCATCCTCTTTAACACGAGCTAGATTGCATCCGTGCTTCCAGCATGTGAATGTTCCAGGATACTGGTGCTGAAAGTGATAGACCACTCCACCATTCTTTTCCAAGTCTTCCTTCAGACATTCAGGACAGACATACACGTGATGTTCTTCATTCAATACAGGGATAAGCTTTCTTTGTTCTCTAAGCTCATTCGTATAAAGTGTTACACATGTCGTAACCCAATCACTTTTTGGCAGTTGAGCAATAATCAGCTTAAAATAATCGACATGACGAGTAACTCTTCGAGTTCCAGACGTAATACCAAGCGACTGTAGCATATCGTCGATATCGGTATATCCATTGGCGACAGCCATACGAGCCATCCAGCTTGTTGGAAGTTCGTCGACTTCCGGTAAAAAAGTTGTCAGTAACATAGTTCATTCCTCCATTCGTTACCTGTGAGAGACTTTTTCGTCCCATCTGACAAACTCATTGTAAACCAAGAATTTTTAAACTTGATTTTTTGCAAAAAGAAGTGGTTTGTACTTGTGAAAACGCTGAGAACTGATATGATAGTTATAGGTAAGGATGAACATATATGCGTATAAAAATAAAAGCACTGGACGATATTGAATTCGTCAGTGCCAGACTGGACATAGAGAATGCAACGATTCATATTGAAGCAATAAATCTTCTTGATCTTACAGGTAAGGACTGTATTCATGAAAACTGCTCGGGTGGAAAATACATTGCACATGGATACTCAACTTCTGTTTACGAGGACCTTCATGTAGATGGTTATCGAGTTCTGATTCATTTGAAGTCACGAAGAGCCATTTGTTCTGCCTGTGGTTCAGTAGACGTACTTAAACCCGCCTGCTTGCATCGAGAAATCACATCAGACAGGAATCTAGATCCATTGTTAGGCAACCATAGAATGACGAACCGATATCTGGATTGGATAGAATATCTAATATTCAAGTACGGCATAAAAGATACTTCTGAAATGACTGGCATCAAACCACGCAGGCTGTATTATATCCGAGAAGCCTATGATAAAAGAGATGAAGACATCCATTTTGAAGACAGAACTATCGTTGTAGCAAAATCACGTCATAACCGTCGTAACCTGTATCTGATAATAGACACTATGTATAACGACAGACTGCTGAATTATTTCATTTCACAGAAATCATCCTATGAATACGTAAAAAGATTGAAACAACAGAAACCTGAAATCAAATATCTGATTATTCCAGAAACCTTCAAGTTTAAAAGCCAGCTGGAAACCCTCTTTGGTGCAGAAAATGTAAAAACGGACTTCCGTTCTTTGCAACCGATGATCACAACCTGCTGTTTCAATTCCTACAGAAGAGAAAGATATCAGTATGACTCAGAAACAATTGGATCAATGTCAATCGAGGAAGAAGAACGATTGTTCAGAACGCCTAGAAACCAGCTATCAAACGACGACCAGATAAACTTGGAAGCCCTGCTGGATAATAACGC
This sequence comes from uncultured Holdemanella sp., assembly GCF_934754935.1. Taxonomy (GTDB): domain Bacteria; phylum Bacillota_I; class Bacilli_A; order Erysipelotrichales; family Erysipelotrichaceae; genus Holdemanella. The sequence goes on from NZ_CAKVJB010000028.1 coordinate 20,066, forward strand.
CGACTTCCATGAGTACTATTTTCTACAACACGAATACTGGTATCCATTGGATGACAAGATCTCTCTTGATGCAAAAAGCATAGATAGAATTGGGTGCGAAAGACCTCCTGTATTCCGCAATAAGAAGCCGTACAAACAAAGGTCGAGCATCGAAACAACTATTGACACTTTGGCAAAAGAAGTCATGGAAGACATGGCAAATAATGAACGCAAAGAGTACACATTATATAAGATGAAAAAGCTAAAGGACTTCGATAAAGAAGCACCTGATTTTGAACCAATCATCTCCTTAAACGTGGATCAGGAGGATACCTATGAATAAATTTAATCTTGGTGATATCGTCTATTTCATAGCTAACGGATACCATATTCGAGAAGCTACGGTAATTAGGGCTGGTTCAGGTTTCTGCACGATAAAGTTCAATGACAACGAAACTCCAGCAGGAACCAGAGTCAGAGAATCCAAGTTATTTTCAACTAAGCAAGAAGCCGAAGTTGTAGTTGGAAAAACACATAATACACTGCTATACTAGGTTTTGTTGGATGAGCCATAAATCATAAACATCAATAAATCAAAATCATCCAACCTTTTTATTCCATGAGCTGGCATTCAACCCTTTCTGCCAGCTCTTTTTGTGTCTTCCCAATTAGAAATCGAGCACAAAAAAAAGAGACACTCTAAGTGAATGTCTCAAGATTCAATTCCTATACGATTTTACTTTTCACATTTTACTTCTTTAATTCCATACTCATGGATTATATTCTCAGGAGCATTGGAATCAGCAGGATATAGTATTCCAGAAGCCGCATACTCATATTGTTCTAATTGCAATACCGCTGGATCAAAAGGTTTAACATCTACGTTGTATTCAGCGTAAATATTGTCTTCATCTGCAATCAAATCTGCTTTTATACATTCATCAATTTCGTCAGCAGCATCATCTATTGTTTCTCCGTATGCAACACCAATTAATTCATGTTGGCTCACATTTTCTTCTAAATGTTTTAAAGATCTAAAAATCTCATATCTGTTCATGTATCTTTTCCTCTTATCTTCTTATTCATGAGTATAGCATCACACCTGTTTTCAGACAAGAATCAGGAAAAGTTCTTATTTTAACGAAAATCTCCAAGTATTTCGGACAAAATTTCGAGCAATACGGACATTTTTTCGACCCTACCTTTATTTTTGACGATTTATAAGCATACATTTCATCAAAATAAGTCATTTTCTCAAGCAAAAAACATTTCTTTTTGTATTCAGGATGAAGATTTGTCCTAGTTTGTGCTTCTACCTCGAAAATTTGTACGTATTTGATTCTCTTATGTCGTCGTAAGCATTCAAAAAGACTCTTATGATGACAAAATCACTAAGTCGTCAGCTACACTCCGCTACACGAAAATGGTATACTGTAAGTAGAGGTTATATTTTCGAATATTTATGGAGGATTAATATGGCAGTAGATACTAAAAAAGAACAAGAACGTGAAGAGCTGCATAGAGCCATCTGGGCTATTGCAGACGAATTACGTGGTGCAGTTGATGGATGGGATTTCAAGAATTATGTACTTGGAACGATGTTCTATCGTTATATTTCAGAAAAACTAGCAGATTATATTAATAAAGGTGAAGAAGAAGCTGGAAACACAGGATTCAAGTTTGAAGAAATGTCAGATTCTGACGCAGAAGAAGCTCGTGAAGGCTTGATTCAGGAGCAAGGTTTCTTTATTCTTCCAAGTGAATTGTTCTGTAACGTAGTAAAGCGTTGTGAAAATGACGAGAATTTGAACGAAACACTTGAGACAGTATTCAGACACATTGAAGAATCGGCCCAAGGAAGTGCTTCTGAGAATGATTTTAAAGGGTTGTTTGATGATTTTGATGTGAATAATAACAAATTAGGTAATACCGTAGCTAAGCGTAATGAACGTCTTTGCAAATTGTTGAATGGAATCAACAATATGAAGCTAGGTTCTGTAAGTAATCATGATATTGACGCTTTTGGTGATGCATATGAATACCTAATGTCTATGTATGCAAGTAATGCAGGCAAAAGCGGTGGCGAGTACTATACACCTGGAGAGGTGTCCATTTTACTTTCAAAACTTGGTACTGTCGGCAAGAAAACAGTCAATAAAGTTTATGATCCAGCCTGTGGTTCTGGCTCTTTGCTTTTAAAAGCAGTAGATGTTTTAGGTGAAGGTGCAGTTACAAATGGATTTTATGGTCAGGAAATTAATGTAACAACATACAACTTATGTCGAATCAACATGTTTTTACATGGAATCGGGTTTGACAAATTCAATATCCAATGTGACGATACATTAACAAATCCTCAACACTGGGATGATGAACCATTTGAATTGATTGTTTCGAATTATCCATATTCCATAAAATGGAAAGGTGACGACGACGCAACATTAATCAATGACCCTCGTTTTGCCCCAGCTGGTGTTTTAGCCCCTAAATCGAAAGCAGATATGGCATTTATCATGCATTCACTATCATGGTTAGCACCAAATGGTGCAGCTGCTGTAGTATGCTTCCCTGGAATCATGTACAGAGGTGGTGCTGAACAGAAGATTCGTAAGTATTTAGTAGAAAACAACTTTGTAGACGCAATCATTCAGCTTCCTGGAAACCTATTCTTTGGAACATCAATTGCAACATGCATCATGGTTATGCGTAAAGGCAAAACAGACAATAACGTATTATTTATTGATGCTTCTAAGGAATGTATCAAGGTTACAAACAATAACAAGTTAACTGATGAGAATATTAATCACATTGTTGATGCATACACAAAACGTGAAGAAGTAGAGCATTTCGTACATGTGGCTAATTTAGATGAAATCAAAGAAAATAACTACAATTTATCTGTATCTACTTATGTAGAACCAGAAGATACAACCGAAAAGGTTGATATCAAAGTGTTGAATCAGCAGATTAAGGAAATCGTAGCAAAACAAGAAGTCTTAAGAACTGAAATTGATAAGATTATTGCTGAGATTGAAGGATAATATGATTTCAAAAATTAAAGGCTTTAATCACTTAAAAGGTGGTTTAAACAAACAATGGCCCATCAAAAAAGACATTAGTTATGCTTATCAATGTGATGTAATGCAAAAAATCGGGTACACAATAAATGATTTAAATGATTTGCTTGATAATATTGATAAAACGTCACAAAAAGATGTTGTTTATATTGTGATGTTAGCTTCATGGATTCAGGAAGCTGTCAAATCATTGTTTGCTTGTTATCCAAAAGAAATATGTAAAAATTTCGCTTATGCAGATGAGGATTTATTAAATGAGGGAAGACAATATCTGGAGGCTATTAGATCATTTATATGTGCCCATCCATTAAAGACAAACAGACATCCAGAATATGGATTTGATGGTACAGAAATTTGTGTGGATATTCGATTCGAAACAAAAATGTCATTAATGTTTGGAATTGATAAACATCGCTATATTGATTTTGATGGCATACATGATGGTAAAAATGATAAAAGTGACTTTTATTTGTATTGTTATTCAAAAAAAAGTAAAAAGAAATTAGAATTTGCAAATTACATTGGATGTAGTTATTCAGATATATACAAAGTTGCTGACTTATACATAAAGAAAGTAATATGTTTTGATGGTTACTTAAACAAATTAAAAAGAAAGGAGTTTCTAAAGCAAAATGAACAAATTAGATGAATTGATTCAAGAATTGTGTCCAGATGGTGTTGAGTATAAATCCTTTGGAGATTGTGCGAAAATTGTCAGAGGAGCTTCTCCTCGCCCAATTAAAAACTTTATTACAACAGAGCCAGATGGTGTTAATTGGATTAAAATTGGTGATGTTAAACCAGGAGAAAAATATATTACATCTTCAGCTGAAAAAATCACATTAGATGGAGCGAAAAAATCTAGACCTGTTAAAAAAGGTGATTTTATTCTTTCAAATTCCATGAGTTTTGGTCGACCATATATATTAAAAATTGACGGCTGTGTTCATGATGGTTGGCTTGCAATTAGTGAATTCTCGGATTCATATGTGTCGGATTTTTTATACTATTTGCTTAGTTCTAATATGTGCCAAAACCAAATGAAAAAGAAAGCTTCTTTTGGTGGTGCTGTTCAAAATTTGAATGCAGATATTGTGCGTGAATTAAGCTTACCTGTACCGCCACTAGAAGTTCAACAAGAAATCGTCTACCTTCTAGACGACTTCACAGCAAAAACAGCAGAACTTCTAGAAGAATTAAATAGAGAATATGAAGCTCGTAAAAAGCAATATGAATATTATCGAGATAAATTATTAACATTCAAAGATTTGTCAATTAAGGAGACTATGTAATGAATAAGTTGCAAGAGCTGATTCAAACACTATGTCCAGGCGGTATTGAATATAAAGAATTGCAAGAAATTTGTCATTATTCTAAGAACCGCATTAATGCGTCTGAAGTTGATAATACCACTTATGTTGGTGTTGAAAATTTGTTACAAAACAAGCAAGGGAAAACATTGGCAAGCAGTGTTCCAACCACAGGGAATGTTATTCGATTTGATATAGGAGATATTTTAATTGGAAACATTCGTCCATACTTAAAGAAAATATGGCTTTCAGATTGTGTAGGTGGAACTAATGGTGATGTATTGGTTGTCCAGATTAATGATCGAAAAATAATTATTCCTGAATTCTTGTATTATGTTCTGTCTTCCGATGCCTTTTTCTCTTATGATATGCTTTATTCAAAAGGAGCAAAAATGCCTAGAGGGAACAAGGTTGCAGTTATGCAGTATAGAATTCCAATTCCACCAATGGAAATTCAACAAGAAATCGTTCGTCTTCTAGACGACTTCACAGCAAAAACAGCAGAACTTCAAGATAAACTCAACGAAGAACTGGAAGCTCGTAAGAAACAATATGAATATTATAGAGATGCTATACTTAATGGAGATAAAAATGCTGAAACTGTTAAGTTAGGAGATGTATGTGACTTCGTTCGTGGTCCATTTGGCGGAGCATTAAAAAAAGATTCATTTGTTTCTAGTGGATATGCCGTATATGAACAACAACACGCTATTTATCAAAATACTAATATACGGTATTTCATAGACAGCGAAAAATATAACGATTTAATTCGGTTTAAAGTTAGTCCAAATGATATTATAGTCAGTTGCTCTGGCACTATAGGAAAAACTTATATTATCCCCAACGATGCTCCTAAAGGCATTATAAATCAAGCTTTGTTAAAGCTAACAGCTCATGATTGTTTAAATGTTAGATATCTTCAATACATATTCGAAAACAATCTTGTAAAGATAATGAACAACAATGCTAGAGGTGGAGCTATTAAAAATGTGCCTTCAGTTAAAGAATTGAAAAACATTGAGATACAACTACCATCTAATGATACTCAAGACAGAATAATTAATATTTTAGATAATTTAGAATCTACTTGTGATAATCTGCAAACAAACATTTCTGTTGAATTCGAATCCCGACAAAAACAATACGAATTCTATCGAGATAAGCTTTTGACATTCAAAGAATTAAACGAATCAGAGGTGAACTAATATGCCATATTTTAATATCGTAGCAGAAACAAGTGAGAATACAGTCGTAGCCGGATATGAGCCTGTAAAACGTAAAGCAGACTCGTATCAGTCTGAGGCTGACCTTGAGAAAGAATTCATTCGTATCCTTGGTGAACAGGGATACGAGTACCTTCCTATCCATACGGAAGATGATCTAATCAAAAATCTAAGGACAAAGCTTGAACAATTGAACCATTATAGCTTCACTGATGATGAATGGGATAGATTCTTTAAAAACAGTATTGCAAATCCGAATGATCATATCGTTGAAAAAACGAGAAAGATTCAAGAAGATAACGTGCAGGTGTTGATTCGTGATGATGGCTCAAGTAAGAATATTACTTTGATTGATAAAAAACAAGTACATAACAATCGACTTCAGGTCATAAACCAGTATGAAGTCAAACAGGAAGACGGAGCCAGACATGATAATCGTTACGATGTAACGGTGCTGGTTAACGGCTTCCCTTTGGTACATATAGAGCTTAAACGTCGTGGAGTTCCAATTCGTGAAGCTTTCAATCAAATCAATAGATACCAGAGAGACTCCTTCTGGACAGGTTCTGGACTGTTCGAATACGTGCAGATATTCGTCATATCGAATGGAACAAACACAAAGTACTACTCAAACAGTACACGCTTCAATGCCATCAAGGATGCCAATTCTAGAAATACACGCAGAGAAAAAACAAGCAACTCCTTTGAATTTACATCATTCTGGGCAGATGCGGATAATCATATCATCCCAGACTTGATTGACTTCACAAAAACATTCTTTGCTAAGCATACATTGCTGAATATTATAACGAAATACTGTGTCTTCACAGCTGAAGACATGCTGTTGGTCATGCGACCTTATCAGATTACGGCAACAGAAAGAATTCTGAACCGTATCGAAATCGCAAACAATTATAAAAAATATGGAACAATTGCTGGAGGCGGCTATATTTGGCATACTACAGGATCTGGTAAGACTCTGACTAGCTTCAAGACGGCTCGTTTGGCGTGTCAGCTCGATTACATCGACAAAGTTCTATTCGTTGTAGACCGTAAGGATTTGGACTACCAGACGATGAAGGAGTACGACCGTTTTGAGAAAGGTTGTGCCAACTCAAACAGCAATACAAATGTATTAAAGAAGCAGCTGGAAGATGATAATGCACATATCATCATCACAACGATTCAGAAGTTGTCTACCTTTATCAAGAAATACAAAGGGCATCCTGTCTTTGATAAGCATGTAGTTATCATCTTTGATGAGTGTCATAGAAGCCAGTTTGGAGATATGCACTCAGCTATTGTAAAAAGCTTTAAGAAATATCACTTGTTTGGCTTTACAGGAACGCCTATCTTTCCTGCCAATGCAGGAGCCGTGCGAAATGCCCAGTTTGTCACTACAGAGCAGACATTTGGAGACCAGCTACATGCCTACACAATCGTAGATGCTATCAATGATAAGAATGTGCTTCCATTCCGTGTTGATTACATCAAGACAATGGATATCAACGCCGATATTGATGATGAAGAAGTATGGAATATCGACCGTAAGAAAGCTTTCGAAGCTCCAGAGCGAATCACACTTGTAACAAAGTACATTTTGGACCATTTCGACCAAAAAACGTATCGTGGAGACAAGTCCTATATCTACAGCCAGCTTATGAATGTCTCTGAGGTTGCTTCAGCATCTCAAGGCAAAGTGGAAGAAATCAAGAAGAAACAAAGAGTCAGCGGATTTAACAGTATCTTTGCGGTCTCTTCTGTGGATATGGCGAAGAAATATTATATGGAATTTAAAAAGCAGATGGAAGAAGACCCAACTAAAAAGCTTAAGATAGCAATCATCTTCAGTTACGGAGCTAATGAAGCTGAGATTGATGACGGAAATGGAATCATTGATGATGAGAATCCTGAAGATACATCTAAGCTAGACCAGAGTGCCAGAGACTTCTTAGATATGGCAATCATGGATTACAATCAAATGTTCCATACAGCCTACTCTACAGACTCTGATAAATTCCAAAACTATTATAAAGACGTATCATTGCGTATGAAAAATAAGGAACTAGACTTGCTTATCGTAGTCAATAAGTTCCTAACAGGTTTCGATGCAACTACGTTAAATACATTATGGGTCGACAAGAACCTGAAGATGCATGGATTGATTCAGGCATTCTCTCGTACCAATCGAATCTTAAACAGCGTAAAAACGTTTGGAAATATCGTATGCTTCAGAAATCTTCAGAAACGAGTAGACGCTGCTATCTCCTTGTTTGGTGATAAGCAGGCGGGTGGAATCGTTCTTCTAAGAAAATTCAATGATTACTATTATGGTTTCACTACAGAAGATGGTAAGGATAAACCTGGATATGTAGATATGATCAAACAGTTGCAGGAAAAATATCCATTAACAGACCCTCAAATCATCGGTGAAAAGAACCAAGTTGAATTCATCAAATTATTCGGAGCAATTCTGAAGATGAGAAATCTTCTTTCTTCATTCGATGAGTTTGCGGATAAAGAACTGCTGAATCCTAGAGATTTACAGGACTATTCAGGACGCTATCAGGATTTGTATGCTGAATGGAAAGAAAAGAATAAACAAGATGTTAAGGATGTTACCGAGGATATTGTCTTTGAAGTCGAACTCGTAAAGCAGATTGAAATCAATATCGACTATATTCTGATGCTTGTTAAGAAATATAAGGACGAACATGGAGAAGATAAAGAACTTCTTGTTACCATCCAGAAAGCTGTTAAATCAAGTCCTGAGCTTAGAAGCAAAAAGAAGCTTATCGAGGACTTTATTGAAGAAGTCAACGAAATGGATGATGTCATTTCTGAATGGAACTCTTATGTTGCTAAGCAAAGAGAAGCAGATTTAGAAACAATGATTCAGGACGAAAGATTGAAGCCTGAAGAAACTCGTAAATTCTTGGAAAACTCATTCAAAGACGGAGAAATTAAGACTACTGGTACAGATATTGAAAAAATCCTTCCTCCAATTAGCCGATTCGGCGGAGGTGGAGCTCGTGCCAAGAAGAAAGAAACAGTCATTGATAAGCTAAAAGAATTCTTTGAAAAGTACTTTGGAATCGGTGGAAAAGTATCTTTTGTAAATGTGGAAGGTGATGAAAATGGCAAAACAGAATAAAGACTGGAAAGCTTTGAACATCAAGCTGGATAGAACTGTCTATGAACAGTTGGAAAAATACTGCGAAGAAATGGGACAAAGCAAAACTGTTGCTGTTGAACGTATTCTTTCAAAAGCATTTGACGAACATAACAAACAAAAATAGAATTATAGTATAAATGGACTGTTTCAAAGCAGTCCTTTACTATACATATTGTAAAATACAGGAGAAAGACAATGCATTTTGACCCAACGAATACCAAAGAATACAAAAAAGCATACGCTAAATTAGAAGCATTGAAGCAAGAAATGAGCGATGCACATGACAAGAATGAAACAGACAGAATGTATAAAATCGACGCAAAAATAGGCGACTATCTAGATGAGCTAAAAGCGTTACAACTCAAAATATACAAGAAACATGTGGCGAAAACGTTTAAAGCGGACGATGCATATATGGTCAGTCTAGACTCAAAATCAAAAACCATACAAATTCTGGATGATTTTTCGACATCAAAAAAAGAGTTTATGATGCTTAGAAACATATTCCTTATGGAAAGACACATGAAGTATTGTTCTTTAGTGGTGACTCAGGGATGTTCTGGACTTCGAATCGTAGATGACACTGATATTGTAATGAGCGGTTTAAAACTCGTTTCAGGAAAAGTGCTAAGCAACATCCCAGATAATGAAGCAAATGAAAGAGTGATGCCTCTAGTCAAGAGTCTTAAAAGAATCGATTATGATATGAATACTTTCGGAAAACCTCAAAAACTATACGTGTTTAAACGTCCTTATGTTCTTCATGGACAAACATCTGAAGACAGATTTGGATACGGATATGGAACACTGTATGGAGATACAACAGATTATATGATTGTTGGAGTCTACTTTTAGGCAGGAAATTGAGATGAGTTTGATTAATATTGTACTTGTGATTTTAATATGCATCGGCTTTCCTATGGCTTTCTCTAAAAAAAGACAGCTAAGAGTGTGTTCTCTTGGACTGGTGACTTTAGCGTTTCTGATTGATATGGTTAAATGTGCTGTTCAACACGACATAGAACAGACGTTTTGACAGGGTTTGTTGTGCTTCTATATTATTACGTGTATCGTAAAGCATCTAAGTTTAGTTAACCCATAAAACACATCGAAAAAAAGCAGGATTCTTGAAACGGAATCCTTTTATAATGTTTATAAATTTGTAATATATTGAATTTAGACACCTTTTTGAGTTGTCATAATATAATACACTTGCAACGTTCTTATCATGATAAACGGACAAAATCCAATCGATCTTTACTGCTCATTTACTGATTGTGTTGCGTAAGATTTTCTCAAATGGGTTTTCGCCGTTTTCAGTGATTGGTTTGTCATTAAATCGGTTATTCCTCTGGGAGTGATATAGAATTCACCACCGTCCTTTCTTTTTATCTTGTGAGAGCGTCCTCAGAGGAAACGAGACAATCCCTTTTCAATATCCATCTAGAAATAATCAGATGATACAGAACTTCATAGCATCGAATAATTAATGCATACTTTGTGTTTCCTTTTATGGTTAATTGTATAGTGTATACAAAAGAAGGAGGCATTTATGATAAACAAGAAAAAAGCGATTAAGAAATGTGTGTTGCCTTGTATTCTAAGCACAACCCTAGTTTCAACCGTAGTAACACCTATAAATGCAAGGGTAAATGAGACCTTCAATCCTGTTAGAAACCTACGATTCACATCTGAAGTAACAACAGGACAAACAGCCTCTAAAGATAAAACCAAATTAAACACAGATATCAAATACAGTAATGACAAGAGCACTGCGACGATGACTATAACATCTCCAGACGGATATAATCTGAGTCTTACAGATGAGTGTAAGGAATCGTATAAGAATTTTCTGGATAATGGAACGATTGTTCTACAGGATGAAAATACGAATACGATGTCTGTTACAACAAATATCAAAAGTATCTATCGTCTAGAAATAAACGTGAAAAACACAGACGACACTTTAGTGGAAACGCAAAACATAGATTTTCAAGCTTTGGATATTACCAGTGTTCAGAACGAGTCTTTACAGGAAGAATCAAATGTTGCCGATGTAAATTCAAGAACTACTTCTTCTGTTCAAACAAGTCACGACTCTCAATCAATGACAGTCAAATACACATCTCCAGGTTCCTACACGTGGTCGATTCCTTCTGAGATTGATCTGAATAATCAACAGAGTATGACCGTGTCAGCTACGAAAGTAAATGAAGAAGCAAATGCCAGTTTAAAAATTAGCGTTTCTTCTGAGAATGGTTTTAAGATGAAGTCGAGCACAGGACGGTCAGGTGCGTATAAGATTACGCAAGACGGTAAACAGATAGAAAACAATTCTCTTGTTCTTGAAACGACATCAACAGGAACTTCGTCAACTGACTTAAAATTCTTTGCTTATCCCGGCAACTTTATGACAGCTGACACATACAATGACACATTAACATTCAAAGCACAGAATGGATATGCTACGGGTACTGTATTAGAAGTTGAAAATTATAAATTGATTGTTATAAACCAAATAGAGAGCGATAAATATTTAGTTATATCTACTACAAGTATAGGTGATATTGTTTATAATTCTAAAAATCAGAACACTCAAAAGGGAAATAATACATATGAAAACAGTGAAATAGATAATTTTTTGGAGAAAAAATGGTACAACGATTTGCCGTTAAAGATGAAAGAAGCGATACAACTAGCTGAAATTAAACAGGTTGCATATTCAGCATGTGATGATATCACCAGCATAAAAGAAAATGGGTACGGAGACGAAAAATATAAAACGCTTAGTAGACACGTATATTTACCAAGTGTAGTGGATTTTAATGAATTAATAGATTTAAAAGATTCCACAAAAGTAAAAAGATATTTAAATGGGAATACAGCATGGACTAGAGATAGTTCTTTCCGCAACATAACCGAGGTAGTGTATTTGAGTACGTCAATAGGAGCACTTAATTGTATTGAATCTTTTTATCCACAAGGAACGTATCCCGCCTTCGTAATAGACCTCTCAAAAGTAGACGCAACAGTAGTCGACACCGTACACTACAAATAATCCTCATATATTATCAAAACTTTAAGACAGAACCAAACAAAAGGTTCTGTTTTTTTTAACCTTATTATGAATATCTTAGACTAGTTTTAGACTAAAAAGCCGTTTCAATTTAGTCATTATCTGGTTTAATTTAGTCATTTTTGTCAATATTTTCATGAAACTAAGAATTACGTTTACTTATTCGTGCTCAATAAAGCACAATAAAACAAAGAAACATTAAGTCTCTTTGTTCTTAGGCGTTCGAGATGTAATCACAGATATTCTTAGATGCAGGTGCTTTC
>NZ_CAKVJB010000029.1 GCF_934754935.1 uncultured Holdemanella sp.
TCTACAAATCCGAATTTATCATTCAGATTCTTCCTCCTTTCCATTGCTCAACAAAGCCTTTAACTCTGCCAAATTCTTATCAATTTCTCTATTTAAAGCTTCAATATCAGCTAAAATCTCACTTGTTGGTGGATATTCTACCTTTTCATAGACAACTTCTTTATATTTGTTGATAGATAGATCATAATCGTTATCAATAATCTCTTGCTTATCAACCAAGAAGCTTTGTTCAGTACGCTTTCTATCTACTTCTTTATCTAAATTCTTGAATCTTTCTAAAATATCTGGAATATCATTTTCTTTGACTGGAGAACGTTTATCATCTAACGAGAATCCATCGGCTTTCATATCATAGAACCAAACTTTATCAGTTCCACCATGACCGGTCTTTGTGAAAATTAAAATTCCAGTTGATACACCAGCATATGGTTTAAATACACCTGAAGGCATTGAGATAACTGCTTCAAGACGATTGTCGTCAACGATTGCTTGTCGAATCGCTTTATGTGCTTTACTTGAACCAAACAAAACTCCGTCCGGAACAATACATGCACATCTTCCACCGACTTTTAACATACGAATAAACAATGCTAAGAATAATAATTCAGTTTTCTTAGTTTTCGCAATCTTTAATAAGTCTGTTGAAACAGAATCGTAATCTAAAGACCCTTTAAATGGTGGATTGGCTAAAATCATAGAATATTTATTGTTATCTATATTTTGATCTGATAAACTATCACGATATTCAATATTCGGTGCTTCGACACCATGCGTCATCATATTCATTGCTCCAATACGAAGCATAGTTCTATCCATATCAAAACCATTAAACATATGATTCATAAAATGATCACGATTCTGTTTATTCATCAAAATGTCATTTCTATATTTTTCCATTAAATAATCACTCGCAACAACTAAGAATCCACTTGTACCACATGCCGGATCACAAATTAATTCTTGAGGTGTTGGATTCATTAATTCAACCATCATACGAATAATATGACGAGGCGTTCTGAATTGTCCATTACGTCCTGCTGAAGCAATCTTAGACAATAAGTATTCATATACATCACCACGAATATCCATACTTGTAGTTTTATCCATTAAGCTATAAATCTCATCCAAAGAATCGATGACCTTAGATAATACTAATGCTGTTGGAATTTTAAAAATTGCATCATCCATATATTTAGAATATGCACTATCCTTATCACTATGTAAATTCTTTATAAACGGAAAAACCCATTCCTGCATAATTTCATACTGTTTATTTGCAGGATAGTCATGGAACGTAGACCATTTCAGTTGATTTCCATCAATACTACGTTCCCCAATTTTTACTTCATCCGCAAATATACTTGCATACGGAATCCCTAGCATATTGGACTCTTTTGCTTTTTTATTGTCTGCAACATCCAAATCACGAATAAACATTAAATAGGTTATTTGCTCAATAACCTCTAATGGGTTCGTTAATCCACCTGCTGCAAAAACATCCCAAAGCGCATCAATTTTATTTTTAATTTCACCTGTAACCATAACTCTCTCCTACTTAATCAATTCCACTACATCATCAAATGAACAATCCAAACAATCACAAATACGAATCAACGTATCCATAGATACAGTTTCCTGTTTTGATAGCTTTGCAAGTGTAGCTGGTGTTAACTTAGCCTCTTTAGCCAAATCTGTTTTTTTCATGCCTTTATCAATCAATAATTTAAATAACTTATTATAACTTATTTGCATAAAATAACCCTCGCTTTGTTTATATTATACGTGAAACGCTTACAGTATTAAATAAAAAATATTCACTTTTATGAATAATTTGTCAACAAAAGTTAAGCTTGAAGTCAATATAAGATTTTAATGATATAACTATTTCATTGTATAACCAAAGACAAAAAGAACTAGAAACTGAAATATCTAGTTCTTCTTATGAATGTCATTAAAATAATTATTCACTATATCATCTAACTGCTTACTTAATTCATTGAATGATTTATTTAAATCCAATGTCTTTACCGATATTTGATTACCATGCATTTGATACGTTTGATCAGGTTGTATTTCCTCATTCGTTCTTGCATACAATAACATACCTGCAACTCTATGCTTTTCATCCTTGAATGTATATTCTTTATTTTTCACATAAGTAAATATTTGATACAAATTATTTGAATGAATCGTATTTTTATTAAATTGTAATTGTGTTGTATGACTATAATACTTGGCATCTATAATTAATACATCATTTTCTTTTTGTAGATGAATATCTGACTGCATGACTGGAAGCATTTTAGTAAAATCATCATCTACTGCCCAAGGAATTTGAGAAGCTGATACATTTAAATTTGGATAATGCTTTCTATAGTATTCTAAGATGAACTTTTCATACAATCTACACATGTGTTGTTCATCAATAAATGTAGCTAGTTTATATTCACCAGACTCAGTAGTCATCAACATTCCATCAATAATCAGCCTACAAATATGTATCAACATATAATAGGTTTGATTATTTCTATGGAAACGAACGCTTGACCAACGAATTTGTTTTGGATCAATTAAATCCACATTTGAAAAATACAACAATTCCTTTTTTAAAGACTGTTTATATTCCCTTTTTACCTTACCACTTCTAAGCAACAATGTTGCCGTTGATTTAATAATTTGATTCAATAAAACATTCTCACTTAATTCATCATATTCACAAGTTAAAACCTGCCTATGCATAGAAACATTTCTCATACTTTGTTGAATATCAATCTTTCCACGAAGCACTTTTAAATCATCTTTTTGATCAATATATTCCCTATACAAACCTTGTTTTAATTGCGAGGCAATCCCCTTAGAAAGAATCATCGCAAATAAATCATAGATTTCTTCAAAAGATTCAACCGATATATTTCTATAACTATCCTGCCTTAAACTTTGGAAAGCATAAGACAACATATAATAAATGTTATGAATGAAAATATTCTTATCTAGCATCATTCAAATACTCCATGAAGATCATTTTTCCAACGCTCTACTTTACTAGGCTCATCAAACCAATATTCGTTTAACATTGGAAGAATATCAAAATCGACAATATCCAATAAAATTTCATTCGTACAAGTATCTAAATTACAGAAATAGCTATGACCAATACAGAAACCACTACCCAAAGAATCATCCTTAAGAATTTCGTCATTCAAATCTTTAACTCTATCAATTAATTTATCAAATACAGGACTATTCAATTTCTGTTGATACTTCTTGAATCCATCCGTATCAAAACCTGGTTCCATAGTAAAGAAACTAAAACGTCTTCTTAACGCATAATCAATCAAAGCTAAACTTCGATCTGCCGTATTCATCATGCCAATAATATGAAGGTTTTGTGGTACTGAAAAATCCAATCCATTATATGCCAACTTAATTTTATTATCACGATAATCCGGCTCAATCAACATTAATAATTCCCCAAAAATCTTACTCATATTACCACGATTGATTTCATCAATAATGAAGAAATAATCCTTATCTGGATGATTTGAAGCCTTTTGACAAAATTGATAGAAAATACCATACTTCATTTCAAAACCATTCTCACAAGGCTTATATCCAAGCATAAAATCTTCATACGAATAATTCTGATGAAATTGAACAAATTCAATACGATCATCATTCTTTTCTTCCATGATAGAATAAGCCAATCGCTTCGCTGCAAACGTCTTACCAACACCAGGAGGACCTTGCAAAATAATATTCTTTTTCTTCTTTAAAACCGAGACAAAACGATCATATTTAGCATCTGTCACAAACACGTCATTCAAGAAATCTTTTTTTGTATATTTGTTTATAATCTTATTTGTCTGAACTGGATTCTCTTCACGAATCAAATCAAGAATTTGTTCATATTCATTCTTAGTCAATTTAAACAAACTACCCTGAGAACAAACAAAGAATTCCATATTTCCTAATCCAGGACATGCTTTTAACAGGGCAAAATCAATAGGTGAAGATAAAGACTCTACCTTTTTAAAATAAATTCTTTCTTCATCCTGCTCTTTAGTTACCTCTAAAATTGCAACCACTTGTTTAATTGGAGTCGATTCATAACCAATAATTTTATCTCCAACTTTCGCATCCAAAAAGTTTTGAAACACACGACGCTTATTCCCATTGTCGTTATATAAAGTATAGCTTTGTTCTTTACCAACAGGCATACTCGACATACTCCAAATCTTTGAATTTGCACTTAAAAACCAATAACGACAATTAGACTCTTCCTCGACCTTCAATAAATCATTCATATCCACATTAAAGTATGGCTTTAAGATATAGTCTACAAATAAATTCAATTCTTTGTCTGGCACACCAATACATGTAGTATTACTATTAGGCGTCCACCATTTTTTTACATCTTTATAAGGACTCTTATCCAAAGATTCTTTAATCACACGATAAGGACGTTCAATCCAATCTTGTTTAACTGTACTATCAAATACATCATCTGATACTATTTGACCTAATAAGCAGATACTATTTCCTCTGCACAAATAGAAATAGTCTCCTTTTTTCATTACATTTTTAAAAGCATCTCCTTGAGACATCTTTGTCGTACCAACCGAATTGGTATTTTTGTTCATACAAATCACTTTTCTTGCTAAATAGTCATTAAACTGAGTATCAGAGACACTATCAGCACCATGACTAATTTTCCAAAAATGTGAATGAACACATTCATTTGAAGAATACACATCTGTTTCCTCTTTAACATATAGAGTTGTTTTTTCTTTTTCAATCTTAGCAGCTTTTTGTCTTTGATTTACAAAATAACCAAAATCAATTGCCAATGTCTTACATTTAGGATCATCATAACAATCATCTTCTAGTTTACTTTGCATAATTTGTTTTAGTTCTTCATCCCTAGACAATTCCAAACATATTTCATCATACAAGCCCATTAGATTTTGAATATTATTTTTATAATCACCAGCCTTGAAAATATAATTAGTATTTAATTCATTTGCCAATGACTTTGCCTCTTCAAATTTATAAATATAATACTTGTCCGGATAGCGTAACCATAAATATGTTGTCAGTGTATTTTCTGTTTGGAAATCACTCTTACCAGAATCCCAATATTTATTGACTAATTGTTTAGATTGAGCTTTAAAAGAAACCATTCGACCATATAAATCTTTACTTTCATCAAACAAATCCATAAACATTTGTCTAACAGTTTCTGATTCTTTCTGTGCAAATTCTTCTATCATTTTTCTAGGAAAATAATGTGATGAAGCCAATAAATTAAATGTTTTATACAAAGAATTCTTTAACATTGTACAAAAATCAGTAGATTCAATATCCCAACGATCTTGAAACCCCTTGATAGCTTGCCACTTAAATTTTTCATCATCCCATCGATTCCCTTTTAACTCACTTTTATATTCTTCAAGTAATTCTTGAAATCTATTATTATCAATCATAATTTTGTACTCCTTATATCAAAATCCATTAATGCCTCATGATACTCTTCTACATCATTATAGTCACAAGGATTAATGTTTGTGTGTTCATTATTTGGATCATACTTGTTTTTCCAAGCTTTTCTTAAATTGATTTGATGCTTATACTGAATTAAATTGTCATAATTTGAAGCATCAATTTTAGAATACATACCTTCTGAATCACATTCTTTGATCCAATTCAATCTATCATTATATTCAACTAAATAATCATCAATGGTAGTGAATTTATCAAAGTTAAAACCATTAAATTGATGCTTGGAATCATATGTCTCTTGCCAATCAAGTATTAGTGCATTTCTGTAATCTTCTTCAGTATCATAATCATCTACATCAATTTTTGTTTTAAAGCTTGGATCATACTTATCTTGCCAACAAGATCTTAATGCATCCAAATACTCTTCTTCACAATCATAATCACTAGGATCTAATTTATATACATTATCCTTGTCATATTTATTCATCCTATTCTTTTTATTTTCAATTGCGTTTGAATAATCATCCTCATTTGAATAATCATTTGGATCTATCGAACTAAACTCATTAAAATAATCATACTTACGCTTCCATAATTGTCGTAATGCATCTACATACTCATCTTCATCATCAAATTGACTTGGATCTATATTATATTCATTATTCGAATCATGTTCATCCTTCCATTCTCTACACTCATCTATTCGATCCTTATACTCATTTACATCATCAATCAATTCTAAATCAATATATTCAAACTCATCATAAGGATCCAATTCCTTTTTCCAAGCCCGCTTTAAAGCCTTAATATAATACTCTTTATACTCAAAATCACATGGATTCACTTCAAATTCACAATCACAATCCCATTCATCACGCCACTCTAATCTTGTTCTATATACATCTACATCATAGGCATAATCATCATAATTCGAATAATTTGATACATTCACATAGTCTTCAAACTCACATTCAGGATCTTCATATTCTTGCCACTTCTCTTTAAGCGCAGCCAAATATTCTTTACAACTCGAATAATCATATTGATTCACATGAAACTCATTCTTAGGATTATACTTCTCAGCCCAACCATCCTGACGCAACATTTTACCAATCGCAAACCCTAATATTCTTCTAACCATATACCTAATTCCTTTTTTCAATTATACACCAAAAAAGCCGCCATATTATAGGCGACTCAGTTATCATCTTCACTTTTTCAAATTTCTAGAATATGACTATTTCAACAACTCCATAATTTCATCTTCACTCTTCGACAATGACTTAGAAATAAGCTCTAAACTCATCCCATTTGCAAGCATCGCTTTAATCCCTTGTTTCATTACTTGGTTCATCTGCTCAATTTGTCTATTTGCATCTTCTACTTTCTTATCAGCTTCTTCCACTTGTTTTCGAACGTCTTCTTGTGCTTTTCGAACATCTTCTTGTGCTTTTCGAACATCTTCTTGCTCTTTTCGAACGTCTTCTTGCTCTTTTCGAACGTCTTCTTGCTCTTTTCGAACGTCTTCTTGTGCTTTTCGAACCTTTTCTTTTGCTTTTTGAAGCTCTTCAAGTTCAAGCTGTAGTTCGATTCGTTCTTCATTTTCATGCAGTTTTTGAAAATCTTCTATTATTTTTTTCCAACGATCATCCGATATAGTTTCTACACGTTTCTCTAACATCTGAATCACCTCATCACTTTCTATCATCATCTTAATCTTACTATCTTCCATTCCTTTATGGCAATTCAAAAAGTAATAAATCATTTTTTCCTGTTCATTCATGACTTCAAGCGGCTTATTTAAATCTACTTTTGGCATTTCAATTGTACGTAACTTCATACGATCTTCTTTTTCTTCTTTCACAAAAGGTAAGTCACCATCACATTTGTACCTGAATGTATTACATATATTATCATTTTCAAAAATATTCACATTGAAGAAAATCATGACAATGGTTTCCTTTAGTTGACTGTAGCTTTTCCCCTCCATATCTTGTGAGCCATGAAGTCTAGCCGAATAATAAGGAAAGCGATTCATTAAATTATCTTTTGTTTGTCTTAACTGCATTTCTAAATCTACCATCGTTTGATCATCAAATTCAACTAATAGATCCAAACGTGGACTTTTCATTTTACTATAGTCTTTTACCATTTCTGAATTCTTTACAACAACTTTATTGACCTTCCTTTCTAAAAACACCGTAAGTAATGATTTTAAGGCATCATTAGCCTCTTTACAATCTTCGCCAAACACATACTTAAAGGCGAAATCATTTAATAAATTTGCACTCCTCATGAGCACCTCTTTCTAGTAGGCATTTCATTTAAATCATTCATCTAAAATATTTGAATGTGTATTCGTATATTTACTTGTAGTTTGAACACTTTTTGTAACAATGATTCGTTAGATAAATGAACTATTATCACTCACATGTCAAAGACAAAAAAAATTATACCTTCATTTTTAACATCAAAGCAGGATTTAACGATCGAATCAACTAAGTGTATTAAACACCAAATGTCAGATTGCCTACATACTCTTATACGAAAAAAAAAACACTTTTTCGAAAAAAATTTAACTTTTTGCATAAAAAAACTAGAATCCATAGACTCTAGCTTTTCTGTTTATTCAAAATATCCATTAATACCACAAACAAATCTTCAATATTAATTGGTTTTGCGATATGACCATCCATACCAACATCTATCGCTTTTTTCTTGTCTTCCTCAAACGCATTGGCCGTTATTGCCACAATAGGTATGCATGCTTTTTCCTTATCTTGTAAGTTTCTAATTTCACACGTAGCTTTATATCCATCCATTTTAGGCATTTGAATATCCATTAAAATGACATCATATGTACCAACCGGATTTTCTATAACCTTATTCACACACTCAATACCATTCTTTACACGATCTACAAAAAGTCCTGCACGCTCTAATATGGTTTGTGCAATCTCGGCATTTAAATCATTATCCTCAGCCAAAAGAATATGTTTACCATTAAAAATTGCATTATCAACTTCACAATTCTCTTCTTGTTTATCCAAATAATATTTTTCATCCGCCATTTTATATTTCAACGTGACAATAAACGTACTCCCCTTACCAAGAACACTCTTCACATCAATCGTACCACCAAGAAGATCCACATATTTCTTAACAATGGCCATACCAAGACCTGTACCACTAATTTTACTGGATGTCATTCTTTCCCTTGAAAAAGATTCAAAAATCTTCTCCAAATACTCCTGACTCATACCAATACCCGTATCCATAATGCTTGTACGAACAATCATATATCCAGGCTCATCACATGAAAGCTCATCCACATTCACTTCAACAGAACCATTTGAAGGCGTATACTTAAGGGCATTACTTAAAATATTCACAAAAATTTCTTCAACCTTAGTCACATCGGCCATGACATGTTTATGCTCCACATTAAAAGTGTACCTCACATGAATATTCTTTTTCTTCGCCTCATCCTCAAACATATCAATCAATCTTTGTCTTATATCCTCAATATTCGCATAGTTTTCATCCAATTCCATATGACCACTTTCTATGCGAGCCATATCTAAAACGTTATTAATAATTGATAGTAGAATATTCCCCGCCTTTTGAAGTTTATTTAAATGCTCGAAAACCTTAGGCAAATCATTATCCTTCAACTCATTCTTCATAAGTTCAGAATAGCCCAAAATCGCATTCATAGGCGTACGAATATCATGCGATACATTATGAAGAAACTGTGTCTTAGCTAAGCTTGCATCCTCAGCACTCTTTAATGCAACCTTAGCACTCGCCTCTGCTCGTCTTGCCTTTTGTAAAAGTAGAAGAATTACAATAATAATACTAAAGCCTAGAACAAGAACAACAACCAAATGATCTTTTAAAAAACTGTAAAAAGTCGTTTTATAAGCCGTACTATCATACATCGCAATTGCACTTGTCAGCATATCCGAAGGCATAGCCTTTATCGTCTTATTCAATATGGATAATAGTGTTGCCTGCCCATCTTTAACCGCAAAACAAGCCTCCATTGTCTTAGTCAAAGGAATAATTTTAAAATTCTTTTTACCATCAAAACTCAACGCCTGACTCGATCCCATGATAAAACAATCTACTTTACCATTATCAACCATATTCGCCCCATCCTCAATCGAATCACAATCCACGAGTTTCCAATGCGGATAGTTATACGCAATATGTTGTTTTAAAGCTACTTTGTTTTTCGGTACAGCTACAACATATGAATCGTTCTCATTAAAATCTTCCTTATTTGTAACGGCAATCAAATTATACGTCCAAGCCGTATTCGAAAGTGCATATCCCTTCTTTTCGGCAACATTTGAATTTCGACTCGCATAATATATCACATCAATCTCATTATTCTGTAAAGCCTCAATCATTTTGTCATAATCATCAAAAGCCTCTATATCAAATTTTAAAGTATGATTACCCAAACAATCTTTGGCATACGAAATATATTCAGAAAGTGTACCACGAATCTCTCCACTCTTTTTGTCCATAGAAAACACAACAGGATCATTATCTAAAAAGCCAATTCGAATACCACCATGCTCTTTGATATATGACTTTTCAACACCTGTTAAAAATTGCGTATAATCCAAAGTAAAATACTTCTTATACAAATCCGCCTTGAAAAAAGGACTATCACTATCCAATTGACGCATCGCATAATCCAATTCTTGTTTAATATCACTACGCTCCTTATTAATCACAAAATATATATCAGACTCTCCAATTGTTGTTACACTAGAAATCCCTCTTTCAGACCAAATTGACTCTTCTAAAGACACGAAACAATCAATCTCATTATTCGCTAGTTTCTTTTTTACATCCTCATTACCACTTACATTCACATGCTCAGTATGAATACCATACTTATTCTCCCAATTTGTAAGCATATATTCAGAATTTGTACCTTTAAGCACACCTATACGCTTTCCATCCAAAGACTTAAAATCCGAAGACACAATATCCATATCCGATAAATTCGCATACAAAACATACTTTTCTTCACCCATCGTTTCCTCAGAATAAAGCATTTCTTTAGCACGATCATCCGTATATGCAATATCACCCATGATATCAATCTCACCATTTTCAAGCTTTTCAAAACAGTTTGACCAATCACACTTTACATACTCAAATTTCCAACCCGTATACCCAGCCAAAGCCTGCATTAATTCATAACCATAACCACGCCTTACACCATGTTCATCCACATAATTAAATGTATCTTCAAAAGATCCAACACGAATCGTTTTCTGCGTCTCATCCGCCAAACAAGGCATGCACATAGATAAAACCACAAAAATGATTGTGCATAACGCAGCTAACCTTTTCCCTTTTTTAAACATATTATTTCTCCATATCCATTTGTTAATAGTATATTTTATTTCACAAGATTCAGTCAATAAAACGAAATTATTTTTTAATAAAATCTAACCAATTTACACAATTCATAAAAAAAGAGGAAGAGACACGCTGGTTCTTCCCCGCCTGTAGGCTTCGCAAGTTTCTACAGAACGATCACTTAATCAAGTTTACGTTATCTCAAATATTGAGTCAATACATTTAATCTACATTATCTACGAATCTGTCTGGAATCAATTCATTACCTTCATATTTAAACACATATTGTTTGTTTAAATCTTTATTCTTTAATGAAAACCACACTTCACTATCCGACTGTTGTGTTATTGAATCCACATAATATGCTTCATCCTCAATTTGATCATTTGCACTTTCAATCAATTCCTCATCTGAATAAGGAATAGATGTTTGAACTTCCTTTGTTTCTCTTAATTCTGGTTGTGCTTGTGTACAACCAGTTAGTAACATTATTAATATTAGCCCTAATTTTTTCATACAATTCTATACGTATTCTCCTTCGTATTGATTTCAATTGTAACGCTGTTACTAAAAGTGGCCTGTTGAATATGATCATTGATGATTTTATGTTCCACCATCTCTTCATTTTTAATTCTTTGATAGAAATCTAGAACAACATTTGCACGTTTAATTCGATCTTCTATGGATAAGCCATCCGAACCAAAATTACCATCCACATTATCATACGGTGCATTTCTTACGACATATGGAATACCACCATTCAATAAGGCATACAACATGTAGTCTTCTTGTCTTTTTTCCATTGGCCAAGGCAAAATGAAACAATCATGATATACAAGATTAAATAAAGGTACTGCTATTCCCATTCTTTTCACATTTTCATCTTTCATCATAAACTCATAAGGCCCATAATGAGAAAATACAAGTTCTCGCATAGCCCAATCACTACACTCTTCACTCGAAGGTATGATTCCTTTTGAAATCATGTATTGAAAACAAGCTCTTCTATATTCCATACACTCTTTTCGACTCATCAAATGTTCTGGATTAAAACACTCATCCATTTCATTACAAGAGAAAACGTCTAAGTATACACAATCTAAATCAATATGTTTTAAAATTTCAGTGTAATTTCTTTTCACATACTTAGGTGCTAGACTTGCACACAAATAGTTTTGTCTACCACCAGCCCAATTCGCATGTTCAGACACACTACCATCCTCTAATTGAATGGCTTCATTTTCATTATGTGTTTTAGCCGTATAGTAATAATCACGATACTGATCATGTAAGCCAAATAAATCATTTTGAGAACTTAAACTATCCTGTAAATTCTTTAAACCAGCCCATCCACCAGCTTCAATACATGCCGGCAAATAATCCGGGTGGCAATTATCGTAGCCAGGATCTCCCCAGCCATCCAAATGAAGATAGAGTTTAGAAGAACCCAAACTATGAAGCTTTTGAATCATTTCCTTTACCGAATCAAAAGAATGAATCACATCCACTTGTCCATTATAAAATCTAGAATCCTTTTCCGTATGTGCCTTAATACCCGTATGTACAACAGCACACTGTTGAAGATCTGATATTTTAGGAAGTGTGACTTCTTTTTCTTTTAAAGACTTAAATAAACCTGTTTCTTTAACATACTCTCGATAAATCTTAGCAGCACGATTATAATCCATATTACTTTCAAAAGAATATCGAACAACACGCTTATATCGCATCTTACCTAAACTTGTTAACCATACAAATTGAAGTCGAGTTCCCTTGTCATCATGATCAATTGTATATTTAGAATCCCAAGGCGTTTCATTGATTGCGATATACCCTTTTCCATTATTGGTTTGACTAAGCCAAGGCATATAGGCCGCACAACTAGTAAACTGACCATCAAAGGCAATATGACTATAATCATACTCATAACGATTGGGAATCAATAATCCTTGCATATAAGGAATCGTTGAATAGCCATTCTTATCTTCACACACAAAACTATCGGGAAAATGTACCTCTTTAATATTCTCATCCATTTTGGGAATCCACTCAAAATAATAATGATTTGTACTATCTTCTTTCCAAATATATGTATCAAAATATTTATAAGTGGTATAAATACCCTTACCTAAGCCTGTCACTCTTTTTTCTGATTTGATGAAATCATCACTAAAATATATCTTTTGATTCTCTTTTGTCACATAAAACGAATCCTGATTTCGAATCCAATTTTCCATACGCAAATACCTCTTGTCTTAGTCATTATACCATACATGATATGTTAGAATAGTATAAGAAAGTTGGTGCAACTATGGGCATTTATTTAAATCCAGATACTAATCGATATGAAAGATTGTGTAACAGTCCTATCTTTGTAGATAAATCATTATTGATTGAATACACAAATAAAGCTATAAATACTTCTAATGATTGTATTTGCGTAACTCGTCCAAGACGATTTGGGAAAAGTACAGATGCGAATATGTTGGTAGCTTATTATTCAAAGGGTACAAATTCAAAAGACTTGTTTAATACATTAAATATCAGTCACTGTCCTTCTTTTCTTGAACATTTAAACAAGCACAATGTGATTCATTTAAACATACAAGACTTTTTAAGTACCACAAATTCAATTGATGAAATGCTTTTGAAAATCACTCGAATGATTTTAAAAGACTTGAAATTTGAATTTAAAGATGTCATAACTGAAACCGAAATCATCGATGCATTCAATGAAGTCTATGCGTATACAAAAAATAAATTTATCTTTATTATTGATGAATGGGATTGTATCTTTAGAGAATTCAAAGAAGACAAAACTGCACAAGAAACATATTTAGATTTCTTAAGGAGCCTTTTAAAAGATAAGAATTATATTGAAATGTGTTACATGACAGGAATATTACCAATCAAAAAATACGGAACTCACAGTGCCTTAAATATGTTTGATGAAATATCTATGACGCAACCAAAGCCACTGGCAAACTACATGGGATTTACCGAAGAAGAAGTATCGAATTTATGTCGAAAGTACAATGTAGATTATCAAAAAATGAAAGATTGGTATGATGGATACCATATGACAGACACCATCTCAACTTTTTCACCAAGATCTGTAGTTGCAGCTATTTCAAAACATGATTTTTCAAATTATTGGACTAAAACAGAGTCTTTTGAAGCTTTAAAAATATATATCGATTTAAACTTTGATGGATTAAAAGACAATATTATTCAAATGATAGCAGGAAAAGAAGTATATATCGACACATCTTCATTTGAAAATGATATGTCGACATTTGGTTCAAAAGATGATGTTCTTACATTACTGATTCATTTAGGGTATTTGGGATACAACCAAAAAGATCAAACCTGCTACATTCCAAATAAAGAAGTCATGGACTCATTCTTTACATCCATTAAAAATTCAGATTGGAATGCGACCACTAAAGCCATTCAAAATTCACGAAACTTATTAGATGCTACGTTTAATATGGATGAAGCAAAAATAGCTGATTACATTGAACAAGCCCATCTAGAAACTAGCCACATTCAATATAATGATGAAAATGCTCTAAGCTATACAATTGATCTTGCCTACTATGCCGCAAGAGATCACTACACTGTGATTCGAGAACTACCAACCGGTAAAGGATTTGCGGACCTAGCCTTCATTCCTAAAACAGATAAGCCAGCCATATTGGTTGAATTAAAATGGAACCAAGATGTAAATACAGCCATCACACAAATCAAAGAAAAAAAGTATCCTTCTGTTTTAGAAAAATACAAAGATAACTTATTACTCGTTGGAATTACTTACGACAAGAAAACAAGAAAACACACATGCAAAATCGAGCGACTTTAAAATTATCGCTCGATCTTTTTTAATATTCTTACTTCATAAGGCTTGAACTCAAATGCATTATTAATACATAGTTCTTCATTGGTTTCTATATCAATGAAATTACCAGATCCATTAAAACCTAGAGTCTGTGCTTCATTTTTCATATTCATACAGATCCATAGACATTCATTATCATCTTGTCTTTGATAGATACAAGCCGTGTTATTGATGCCAATCTGTGTGTAGTCACCATAAGAAAGGGCTGAATGCGTATGTTTTAGGTTGATTAATCTTTGAATTGAGTCTGTCAATTCATTCCACTCAAAGACTTTGATTTCTGGTCTAAGATCTGTATCATTCCAGTTCTTTTTACCTTCAATACCCCATTCACTACCATAATAGATACATGGAATACCTGGCATAGTAAACAACATCGTATAAATTAAAGGCAATTGATTCTTATCCTCTAAAACGGATGCGACTCTTACAACATCATGATTATCCACAAAGTTAAATAAATGCTTACCCGTATATAAACACCATGGATCTTTGCCAAATTGACGATTCAATGAATATAGAATTTCATAGAAGTTAGCTGAATTAAAACTTGAATACAACCCCTTATAACACTCATAATTCGTAACCGAATCTAACATATTGTCATTCATCCATTGATTGTAGTCTCCATGAAGTGTTTCTCCTAAAAGGAAGAAATCTCTATCCACATGATTGTGTAAAGTTTGAAGGAAGTTTTTATCTAGACAATATGCGACATCAAGTCTTAAACCATCAATCTTGAACTCTTCTTGCCAGAAATCCACTACACTTAGAATGTAATTTACGACCTCTTGATTTTGAAGATTTAACTTCACCAAGATATCATTGCCTTCCCAATCTTGATACCAAAAGCCATCATTATAGTGATTGTTTCCATTAAAATCAATATAGAACCAATCCTTATAAGGTGAATCCCACTTCTTTTCTAAAACATCCTTAAACGCAAAGAAATCACGACCCACATGATTAAATACCGCATCTAAAATAATCTTAATCCCATTTTCATGGAATAGGCTTATAACTTCCTTTAAGTCTTCATTTGTACCAAGACGAGTATCCAATGTTTTAAAATCCGTTGTATCATACCCATGCGTACGACTCTCAAAGATTGGATTCAACATTATACAATCGATGTTTAATTTCTTTAAATGTGGAATAAAATTCTCTAGCTTATGAATTCGATGTTCTAGAACATGATCATTCTCAAATGGCGCATTACAAGCTCCAAACGGATAGATTTGATAAAATACACTCTCATTTGCCCACATAGTTATTACTCCTTAATGATATCTACAGCTTGTACAGAAATTAAATCCACCAAATCCTTTGGATCCATCTCAATCTGCATACCAATCTTACCTGCACTAAAATAAATTGTTTCTTGATTTAATGCATCCTCATACATGAAGGTACGAAACTGTTTTTTCATACCCAAAGGAGAACAACCACCACGAATATAACCCGTGATCTTATTAATATCTTTCACATGAATCATTTCACACGATTTAACGCCTGCAACTTTTGCGCACTTCTTTAAATCTAATTCCTTTTCAACTGGAATCATATACACTAAATATTCTTTTGTGTTCGAAATAGTTACCAATGTCTTATATACCTTTTCAACAGGCTGATTTAAAATATTCGCAACATGAATACCATCCACTGGATCATTTTCCTTATGTTCATACGTATGCGCTTCATAAACCACTTTATGCTGATCTAAAAAACGCATCGCATTGGTCTTTTGAATCTTTTTCATTCTTGAAACTCCTCTAATAACTCTTTAGCCACAAGAAACTTCGTTTTATGCTGCTCCATCGCTATCTTTTCAATATAGTGATGTGCCTTTTCTTCATTCCAATGATAATTTGAAATCAAAACCAACTTACAATGATCCACCATCTTAAGCTCTAAATACTTCTGTTCAAGCTTATTGATCTTCTTTTCATACATCGCAATCTTTGTTTTTAAACTTCGCATCATTTGAAATGCTTCATACAAAACTTGTTTCTTAATGGGATACGACAAGACTATTATACCACTATCTTTACACTGATATAAAACTTGATCATAGATTTCCTGCTTACATACCATAAGCACTTGTGTATTTAGACTCTTCGCAAAATTCAAAAGACCACTCATCGTTTGCGAATACAAGATCACCACGACATCAAACTGAGAATTCCTTAACTTACTTAAGGCATCATTATATGTTTTTGAAAGCACATATTGATAATTGGCCGTATTTTTTAATAAAGCTAAGAAATTCTCATTTCCCACCACTAATACTTTACTTGCCTCCATACGCACTTACCCAACATAAATATCCACTATATCTTTTCCCAATACTTCTTTTAACCAAGTTGAATTCGAAGCTTTTAACTTAGCCTCTTCTAAACTTTGAGGAAGTCTGTTTGTATCCTCACTCACAACATCCGTACAAGGATCTGGAATCCAATTCTTTTCAATACCCTCTAAACCTGCATAAATCAATAAGGCATACGCTAAATATATGTTACTACTACAATCCGGACTTCTTAACTCCATACGATTCGAACTATGCGTAGCCGGAATACGAATCAATTGATTTCGATTTTGGTAGGACCAAGAAATGAAACTAGGCGCCTTATCCTTACCCATACGCTTATAGGAATCTTTTGTTGGATTTAAAAATAAAGTCATCTCTTCAATATGATTTAAAATACCCGCCATAAAAGGCATCAACAACTCCTCATGATCTTGCACACTCATATTGATATGCATACCATTACCCGGAGCATCCTCAATGGGTTTTGGTGAAAAGTCAGCCACTAAACCTTGCATATTGGCCAAAGCCTCAACAACCCACTTAAAAGTTGCCGCATTATCCGCTGCCTGTAAAGCCGTTGAATAACGAAAATCAATTTCATTTTGACCCGGACCCATCTCATGATGTGAAACCTCCGGATCAATACCCATTTCCGATAATGTCAAACAAATTTCACGACGAATATTTTCACCCTTGTCTAAAGGTGCAATATCCATATATCCACCTTGATCTAAAGGAACAAAGGTATTATTGCCATTTTCATCTTGTTTAAATAAATAAAATTCAAATTCCGAACCAAAATTGATTGTGATTCCCTTTTCCTTTGCCTTTCTCACAGCCTGCTTCAATATATATCTTGCATCCCTTTCAAAAGGCGTACCATCCGGATACTTAATATCACAATACATACGAATGACACTACCATCCATACTTCGCCAAGGAAGAATAGACATCGTATTTGGATCTGGATATAAGAATAAGTCACTATGTATTTCATCTAAAAAACCATCAATGGCACTGGCATCAAAACTAATACCTTCCATAAAAGCTCTTTTTAATTCGGTTGGTAAAACCGAAACATTTTTTTGTCTACCATAAATATCAAAATACGCAAGACGAATAAAACGAACGTCTTGTTCTTCGCAAAAACTCAATACATCTTCATACGTCATAATTTTCACCTCGAATAATTAATACACTATTTTCATTTCATTTTCAATTATTTTTACATTTCTTTTCAATTTCTTGTTGACAACTTCAAATATCCGAATATAATAAGTTGCATACATGGCAAGGACGCCAAAGAAAACATAGGTCAAACCTATTGTTTTTCGTGTCCTTGTCTTTTTTTATGTAAAGGAGAGCCATTATGAAATCGATCGTAGAAGAAATTTTTGGAAGTAAAGTTTTTGATGAATCTGTTATGCGAGAAAAACTCGCAAAAGATACTTTCCGCGAATTAGAAAAAACCATTCGCGAAGGTAAACAGTTAAATATCAAAATCGCAAATGCGGTAGCCCACGCCATGAAAGAATGGGCCCTAGAACAAGGTGCAACACACTATACACACTGGTTCCAGCCAATGACAGGAGTTACAGCTGAAAAGCATGATGGCTTTATCAATCCTGATAAAGACGGAAAAGTCATTATGGAATTTAGCGGTAAAGAATTAATCAAAGGTGAACCCGACGCCTCAAGTTTTCCAAATGGAGGTTTAAGAGCTACATTTGAAGCCAGAGGATATACAGCTTGGGACCCAACAAGCTATGCCTTTATTAAAAACGGCGTTCTTTGTATTCCAACCGCATTCTGCTCTTACTCAGGACATGCCCTAGATAAGAAAACACCTCTATTAAGAAGTATGCAGGCCATTAATAAACAAGCCTTACGTATTGTAAAATTATTTGGCAATGACGATGTTCAAACCATTAAAACAACCGTAGGACCTGAACAAGAATATTTCTTAGTTGATCAAAAATATTATGAACAAAGAAAAGACTTGATCTATACAGGACGTACACTATTTGGTGCACCATGCCCTAAAGGACAAGAATTAGAAGATCACTATTTTGGAACAATCAAAACACGTGTTCAAGAATTCATGTCTGATTTAAATGAAGAATTATGGAAACTTGGTATCTTGGCTAAAACAGAACACAACGAAGTTGCCCCTGCTCAACATGAATTAGCCCCAATCTTTACAACTACAAATATCGCAACCGACCACAACCAATTGACAATGGAATTGATTCAAAGAGTCGCAAAGAAACATGGATTGGTTGCCCTACTTCATGAAAAACCATTTGAAGGCATCAACGGTAGTGGTAAACACAACAACTGGTCTTTATCTACCGATACAGGAATCAACCTATTAGAACCAGGTGATACACCTCATGAAAACGCACAATTCTTAGTCTTCTTAGCTGCCATTATTAAAGCTGTTGATGAACACCAAGACTTATTACGATTAAGCGTAGCTACTGCAGGAAACGATCATAGACTAGGTGCCAACGAAGCACCTCCAGCTATTATCTCTATTTTCTTGGGTGATGAATTAACCGCTGTATTAAAAGCGATTGAAGAAGATAAACCATATGATGGAAAAGAAAAAGAATTGATGAAGATTGGTGCTACTGTTCTTCCTAAATTCCCTAAAGATTCTACGGATCGTAACCGTACTTCTCCATTCGCATTTACAGGAAACAAATTCGAATTCAGAATGCCTGGATCAAACTCAAGTATTGCAGGATGCAATATCGTGTTAAATACAGTTATTGCGGATGAAATCGAAAAATTTGCGGACATCCTAGAAGCAGCAGATGATTTCGACACTACATTACACGCATTGATCAAAGATACAATCAAAAACCACAAACGCATTATCTTCAACGGCAATGGATATGATGATTCTTGGGTTGAGGAAGCTGAAAAGCGAGGCTTATTAAACTTAAAGACAACTCCAGATGCCCTTCCATACTTCAAAACCGAAGAAAACATTGCCTTATTTGAAAGACAAAAAGTTTTATCAAAAGAAGAAGTGGAATCACGATATGAAATCTTAATGGATGAATATGAAAAACAAATCAATATTGAAGCATTGACAATGTTAGACATCGTTAAAAAAGACATCTTACCAGCCGCAAGTAAGTTCTCTAAAGAATTAACCGATACCATTTCAAACAAAAAAGCAATTGGCATCGACTTAACATACGAACTTGAAACAGCTAAGAAAATCAGTGAATATTTAACCGAAGCCTATCAAGCTTTGGTTACACTTGAAAACGATGTTGAAAAACTTCACAACATTGATGATTTTGAAAAATCAGCCTTCTACGTAAGAGACTTCATTATCCAAGACATGGCAAATCTAAGAACACCATGTGACAAACTTGAAGTCATTACTTCTAACTCAGATTGGCCATTTCCAACTTATGGAAAATTATTATTCGGAATTCTATAAACCGGCACATGCCCGGTTTTTCCGTCTATAAAGGAGATGTAATTTATGTGTACAATTATCGGATATAAATCATTAAAATCAACAAAAGACACCATACATAAAGCTCTAGAAGCTACATACACAAGAGGACCTGACGATGAAAGAATCCAACAAGTTGGATGCGGCTATCTAGGCTTTCAAAGACTATCCATCATGGGACTTAGTCCTGAAGGCATGCAGCCATTTGAAAGAAATGGAAACGTAGTCGTTTGTAACGGTGAAATCTATGGCTTTAGAGCCATCAAGGATGAACTTGAAAAAAGCGGATATACATTTGTATCGCAAAGCGATTGTGAAATCCTTTTACCACTCTATGAAAAACACGGCTTAGACATGTTTAAAAAGCTCGATGCCGAATACGCATGCATTATTTATGATGCCAAGAAAAACGATTTTATCGCAGCCAGAGACCCCATTGGAATCCGTCCATTATTCTATGGTTATGATCAAAATCATAATATCGTCTTTGCGTCCGAAGCTAAAAACCTAGTTTCTATTGTCGAACAAATCTTTCCATTCCCTCCCGGATACTATTATGCCGATGGTAAATTTACTTGTTACTTGGATATCACAAATGTTGAAAAACCAATTTATTCTGATTTAGAAACCGTCTGTACAAACATTCACGATAAACTCGTAGAAGGCATCAAAAAAAGATTGGATGCCGATGCCCCACTTGGCTTTTTACTAAGTGGAGGACTTGACTCAAGTTTAGTATGTGCCATCAGTCAAAAACTATTAAATAAACCCATTGAAACCTATGCGATTGGTATGGATATAGATGCGATTGATTTAAAATATGCCAAAGAAGTTGCAGACTATATTGGTTCTAACCACCACGAAATTATTATCAATAAAGAAAATGTCTTAAGTGCAATCAAACCCGTCATTAAAACTTTAGCTACTTTTGACATCACAACCATTCGCGCCAGCATTGGAATGTACCTAATCTGTAAAGCCATTCACGAACAAAGTAACATTCGCGTATTACTTACTGGAGAAATCAGTGATGAATTGTTTGGCTACAAATATACAGATTTTGCCCCAAGCCCTGAAGAATTCCAACAAGAATCTATAAAACGAGTCCATGAACTCTATATGTATGATGTCTTAAGAGCCGATCGTTGTATTTCCACAAACTCCATCGAAGCTCGCGTTCCCTTTGGCGATCTAGATTTTGTCAAATATGTCATGGCCATTGATCCTGAAAAGAAAATGAATACATATAATAAAGGAAAATATTTACTTCGCCATGCCTTTGAAAAAGATGAAATCTTACCATACGACATCTTAATGCGAGAAAAAGCCGCCTTCTCCGATGCGGTAGGACACTCCTTGAGTGATGATATTAAAGAGTATGCTGAAAGTTATTATACGGATGCTGAATTTGAAGAAAAAATCAAAAAGTACAAATATTGTACTCCATTCACAAAAGAATCCCTGTTGTATCGTGAAATCTTCGAATCTTACTACCCTAACCAAGCGGGTATGATCAAAGATTTCTGGATGCCAAATAAAAACTGGCAAGGATGCAACGTGAAAGATCCAAGTGCTCGTTATCTATCCAACTATGGAGATAGCGGCAAATAGAAAGGTTGTGTATTATGAATTTTGAAATTGAACACGATGCCTGCGGTATTGGAACCGTAGTCCAAATTGATGGTAAACAAAGCTATGATGTCGTCGATAAAGCTTTACACATTGTAGAAAAACTAGAACATAGAGCTGGTAAAGATGCCAGTGGTAAAGTCGGTGATGGTGTAGGTATCTTACTTCAAATCAGTGATGACTTTTTTAGAAAGACATTAAAAAAAGACAACATCAAACTTCCACAAAACTATGGTGTCGGTATGTTTTTCTTACCTAGAAATAAACTTCTTTTAAACCAACATAAAAAGATGTTTGAAAAAATTGTCGAACAAGAAGGATGTACATTCATCAACTGGAGAAAAGTTCCATGTGATGATTCCATCTTAGGTCAAAAAGCCAAAGATTGCATGCCTAGCATTTATCAAGCTTTTGTTTCTGGCGGTCCAGATTTAGAACAAAAACTATATGTGATTCGACGCGAATTTGAAAAGAGCTGTAAAGAAACCTATGTAGCTTCTTTAAGCAGTCGTACCATTGTCTATAAAGGTATGTTTCTAGTTTCTCAATTAAGAAAATTCTATGTAGACCTTCAAGACAACAACTACAAATCAGCCATCGCAATTGTGCACTCCCGTTTTTCAACGAACACAACACCATCTTGGCAAAGAGCCCATCCAAACCGCTATATTGCCCACAACGGTGAAATCAATACCATCCGTGCTAACGTGAATAAAATGTTAGCGCGTGAAGAAAGTATGCACTCTACATTCTTAGATGAAAACTCAAGTAAGATCTTACCAATCATCAATACATCGGGTTCTGATTCGGCCATGTTAGATAATGCCCTAGAATTTTTAGTTATGAATGGCATGCCACTTGAAAAAGCCGTAATGATCTTAATTCCTGAGCCATGGAAACATCAGACAATGGATCAAAAGAAGAAAGATTTCTATCACTACTATGCCACAATGATGGAACCTTGGGATGGTCCAGCCGCTATTTTATTTAGTGATGGACAAAAAGTAGGAGCTGTATTAGATCGTAATGGACTTCGACCTAGTCGTTACTACCTTACAAGCGACAACATGTTGATTTTATCAAGTGAAGTTGGTGTCTTAGATATTGACGAAAAGAAGATCATCAAAAAATCTCGTTTGGAACCTGGCAAGATGTTACTTGTGGATACCGTCAAAAAAGAATTGATTGAAGACTACGATCTAAAACAAGCCTATGCCACAAGTAACCCATATGGCGAATGGCTAGACAACCACTTATTACACCTTCAAGACTTACCGGCTCCCGATAAGAAAACACACATCCATTCTCAACATGAAAGAGATATTCTTTATAAGATCTTCGGATATACCTATGAAGATGTAAAAGACATTATTTTACCAATGGCCCGCGTTAAACTTGAACCAACAAGTGCGATGGGAACCGATATCCCTTTGGCAATTTATTCCCAAAATCATTTAAGTTTATTCCATTATTTTAAACAACTCTTCGCCCAAGTAACCAACCCACCCATTGATTCTTTACGTGAAGAAGTTGTCACAGATACAACCATCTATATTGGAAGTGATGGAAACTTATTAAAAGATAAATCCGACAACTGTACGGTATTAGAGGTCAACAATCCAATTCTTACATCTAGAGATATGGATAAGATTCGCCAATTAAATCGACCAGGATTTAAAAACGAAACCATTTCCCTATTATTCTATCGCTCGACTTCATTAAAAGAAGCCTTAGATAACTTATTTATTGAATGTGATAAAGCCTACAGAAATGGTGCCAACATCTTGATTCTTAGTGATAAAGGCGTTGATGAAGGTCATATGGCTATTCCAAGTCTTTTAGCTGTTTCAGCCTTAGAACAACACTTAGTCAAAACCAAAAAGAAAACGGATGTATCCATCATTCTAGAAAGTGGCGAACCAAGAGATGTACATCAATTCGCTACATTACTTGGCTATGGTGCAACCGCCATCTATCCATATTTAGCACATGAATGCATTGAAGAAATGATCCAATTAAATATGTTAGATAAAGAAGTCAATATCGCCATCGATGACTACAATGAAGCCATTTTAAAAGGTATTGTCAAGATTGCCGCT
Organism: uncultured Holdemanella sp.; assembly: GCF_934754935.1. GTDB lineage: Bacteria > Bacillota_I > Bacilli_A > Erysipelotrichales > Erysipelotrichaceae > Holdemanella. Next base: position 24,297 of record NZ_CAKVJB010000029.1, read on the forward strand.
AAAATGGGTATTTCAACACTACAATCCTATCAAGGCGCGCAAATCTTTGAAGCGATTGGAATCTCAAAAGATGTCATCGATACCTATTTCACAAATACCATTAGTGAAGTGGAAGGCATCACTTTAAAAGATATTGAAAATGATTTGATCTACCACCATGATCGTGCTTATGATCCATTAGGACTTACTACCGATACAAGTCTAGATTCGATTGGATTCCATAAATTAAGAAAAGGCGATGGTAAAGAAGATCACTTATATTCTCCAGAAACAATAGTGAAACTTCAAAGAGCTACACAAACCAATGATTATGATTTATTCAAAGAATATTCCAATGAATTAAATTCAAACTCACAAAAACATCATTTGAGAAGTCAATTGCACTTTAAAAAGACACAAAAAAGTATTCCATTATCGGAAGTGGAAAGTGAATATGAAATCGTAAAACGCTTTAAAACCGGAGCTATGAGCTATGGTTCCATTTCCGAAGAAGCACATACTTGTATGGCGATTGCGATGAATCGTTTGGGTGGTAAATCCAATTCAGGTGAAGGTGGCGAAAAACCAGAACGCTTAGGTACAGAAAAGAACTCAGCTATTAAACAAGTCGCAAGTGGTCGATTTGGCGTAACTGAAGAATATTTAGTCAGTGCTAAAGAAATCCAAATTAAAATGGCACAAGGCGCAAAACCAGGTGAAGGTGGACACTTACCAGGTAAAAAAGTCTATCCTTGGATTGCGAAAACAAGATACTCTACTCCAGGTGTATCTTTGATTTCCCCTCCTCCTCACCACGATATTTATTCGATTGAAGACTTAGCTCAATTGATCTACGACTTAAAGAATGCCAACCCACAAGCTCGTATCAGTGTCAAACTTGTATCTGAAGCTGGTGTTGGTACGATCGCATCCGGTGTTGCCAAAGCCGGAGCTACCGTTGTCTTAATTTCTGGTTATGATGGTGGTACTGGGGCTGCCCCACAAAGTAGTATTCACCATGCAGGTCTTCCTTGGGAATTGGGTTTAGCACAAGCACATCAAAATTTAGTGGAAAATGGTTTAAGAAGTCGCGTTTTAATTGAAACCGATGGAAAATTAATGACTGGAAAAGATGTAGCCATCGCATGCTTACTTGGAGCGGAAGAATTTGGCTTTGCGACTGCACCATTAGTTACAATGGGATGTATGATGATGCGTGTATGTAATCTAGATACATGTCCATTTGGTGTCGCTACACAGAATCAAAAATTAAGAAAACGTTTTAAAGGAAAACCAGAATATGTCATGAACTTCATGTTGTTTATTGCGCGTGAATTAAGAGAAATCATGGCTGAACTTGGCTATCGTACAATCGATGAAATGGTCGGTCATACGGATAATCTAGAAGTGGATGAAGATGCGAATATGGATTATTCAAACATCTTAATGCAACCTCACAATATTCACTATCAGCCAAAGGATACATATAACTTTGAGCTTGAAAAAACCGTGGATATGAAGACATTACTTCCTAAATTTGAGCCTTACTTTAATGAGAAAAAGCCTCATGCTGAAACAATCCATATTTCAAGTACTGATCGTACTGTAGGAACAATTTTATCCAATGCCGTCACAAAACAATTCAATAACACATTAGAAGACGATATGTATACTGTACATTGTAACGGTGGTGCTGGACAATCTTTTGGTGCCTTCGTACAAAAAGGAATCACTTTAGATGTACATGGTGATGCGAATGACTATTTCGGCAAAGGCTTATCGGGTGGTAAATTGATCATTCAACCGAATAAAGAAGCGACTTTTAAGCCAAATGAAAATGTCATTATTGGAAACGTTGCCTTATATGGTGCAACAAGTGGTGAAGCTTATATTCGTGGTATGGCTGGTGAGCGTTTTGCGGTAAGAAACTCAGGTGCAAGTGCTGTTGTAGAAGGTGTAGGAGATCATGGACTTGAATATATGACAGGTGGTACAGTTGTGATTTTAGGTCGAACTGGTAAAAACTTAGCTGCCGGTATGTCTGGTGGTATTGCGTATATTTATGATCCAAATCATGATTTATATACACGTTTAAATAAACAATTAGTCAATACGTATGAAGTAAATGGTAAAGCGGACATTGAAGTATTGTCTCATTTATTAAAGAATCACTATAAGTACACAAATTCAGATGTTGCCGAAAAGATCTTATCAAATCTTGATCAAGAATTATCGAACTTTAAAAAGATCGTGCCAAAGGATTATGAAAAGATCACAACTTTGATTCAAGATTTAAAATCAAAAGGCTATCATGATGATGAAGCAAGCCTAATGGCTTTTGAACAAGTACACGCTTAAGAAAGGATGAAAGAGTATGGGAAAACCAACAGGATTTTTAGAATATGAAAGACAAGAAAACGAGGCCATCCAACCTCTTAGTCGAATCACAAACTTTAATGAATTTCATCCCTTTTTAGATGAAGAAACAAGACGTAAACAAGGTGCGCGCTGCATGAATTGTGGCGTTCCCTTTTGTCAGTCTGCCATTAAATTAAAAAATATGGTAACTGGCTGTCCTTTGCATAACTTAATTCCGGAATGGAATGATGAAATCTATAATGGCAATGATAAAAGAGCTTTATCAAGATTATTAAAGACCAATCCCTTCCCTGAATTTACAGGCCGTGTATGCCCGGCTTTATGTGAAAAGGCATGTTTAAATGGTTTAGATCAAGAACCTGTCACAATTAAAGAAAATGAGTTGTATACCATTGAAACAGCTTATAAAAATAATTGGATGAAAGCCTATATTCCTAGTGTTCGTTCCGATAAAAAAGTAGCCATCATTGGTTCTGGTCCTGCAGGACTTGCACTAGCTCATGATTTAAATCGAAGAGGACATTCTGTAACTGTCTTTGAAAAAGAAGATCGTATTGGTGGCCTATTGATGTATGGCATTCCAAACATGAAATTGGAAAAGAAAGTAATTCAAAGAAGATTAGATATTCTTACTGAAGAAGGCATTGTTTTTAAAACGAATGTGAATGTTGGAAAAGACATCACTAAAAAAGAATTGGAAAAAGAATATGATGCGATCATTTTTGCGACTGGATCTAAAAAAGCTCGTGATCTAAATGTAAAGAATCGTGATTGTTCAGGTATTTATTTTGCGGTGGACTATCTTACAAAGGCAACCAAACATCTATTGGATAATACCGAAGAAATCTCTGCCAAATATAAACATGTCGTCATTGTAGGTGGTGGGGATACTGGAAATGATTGTGTTGGAACAAGTATTCGTCAGGGTTGTGCAAGTGTAGTTCAAATTGAAATGATGCCTAAAGCACCGGATGAAAGATTGGAAAGTAATCCTTGGCCAGAGTGGCCTAAGATCTGTAAAACAGATTATGGTCAAGAAGAAGCGATTGCGGTATTTAAAAAAGACCCACGTATTTATGAAACGACGGTTAAAGAATGTATCTTAGATGATCAAAAGAATCTAAAACAGATCAAAACTGTAAAAGTGCACTTCAACAATGGCAAACTTGAAGAAGTTAAAGGTTCAGAACAAATTTTAGATTGTGACTTACTATTGATTGCGGCTGGCTTTATTGGTGTTGAGGATGATTTAAAGAAAAGTTTTAAACTCGAAACCTCTCAAAGAAATACGATTGTAACACAACCAAACTCATATCAAGTCAAAGACAAATACTTTACGGCTGGTGATTGTCATAGAGGTCAATCCTTAGTTGTATGGGCCATCCATGAAGGTAAGGAATGTGCTAAAGAGGTTGATAGCTATTTAATGGGTTATACAAATATTGAATAATTTAAAGTTGATTTAAGGTTAGAATCATATCCTTATATTGTAAACAAGGAGGTATAAGGACATGAAAAATGAAATGCCAAAAATTCCAAATTCAAATTATAGATTATTCAAGAAAGGTTCCAAATTGATTTTAAGTGCTGCAACATTTGGCGTAGTTGCCGCCGGAAGTTTTCAAGGTGTCAATTATGTAGTGGATAACTACAATAAACAAAATACGACGGTACAGAGTACAAATGTTGTCAACACTTCAACTAAATCAACATCAGATGTAAGTAAAGTCGCTCAAAACTGTATGCCTAGTATTGTATCGATTACCAATGTATCGGTATCGGATGTACAAAATTATTTCAGTCTATATGGACGTAATTCTAGAAGCAATCCGTTTACGCAACAAGAAAGTACAAGTGTAGGTAGTGGTGTCATCATTAATAAACAAGATGGTGAAATCGATATTTTGACAAACTATCACGTGATTGAAGGTGCTACCACTTTAACTTGTACATTAGCGGATAATACCAATGTAGAGGCTACTGTAAAAGGTGTAGATGAAGATCGTGATTTAGCTGTGATTTCCATTAAAACCAAAGATTTAAGTGAAGATACACTAAAACAAATAGCAATCGCATCCATTGGAGATAGTGACAAACTACAAGTTGGTGAACAAGTCGTTGCGATTGGTAATGCGTTAGGTTATGGTCAAAGTGTTACAACAGGTATTGTATCGGCTACAAATCGTAGTGTATCAACAAGTTCAAATAAAGATACATCTCAATCTTATATTCAAACGGATGCAGCAATCAATCCAGGAAATTCTGGTGGTGCCCTACTTAATATGAGTGGTGAATTGATTGGCATTAACTCCGCAAAATTAAGTGATACCGACGTAGAAGGTATGGGTTATGCGATTGCGATCAGTGATGTCAAGGATTCCATCAATACCATGCTTCAAGGAAAAGATGTAAGTAAATCATCGACACAATCTTCTTACTATAACAATAATGAAGAAGATGACGATGACTCCTCTAGTCCATTTGACTTTTGGAACTAAGACTAATAGACTGTTTAGATCATTTTAAACAGTCTTTTATTACATTTTTAAACAAATTATGTTATATTAACTTTGACGAAGGCGTTATATGCGCAAACTGGTTTGCTAACCCTTATCCGAGAAGATAAGGACGCTGCCCTTTCAAATTTTGGAGCTAAAACAGGGACTTGATTCCCAATGTCATTAAGTTAAGAAATGACGGCTTCGAGGGGAACACAAAAAATGTGCTCCTCTTTTTTTTATGGAAAAT
>NZ_CAKVJB010000030.1 GCF_934754935.1 uncultured Holdemanella sp.
TTTGGCGAAGATTGTAAAGAGGCCAATGATGCCTTAAAATCATTACTCACGGTATTTTTAGAAAGAAAGGTGAATAGAGTTGTTGTTAAGAATTCAGAAATTGTAAAAGACTTTAGTAAAATGAAAAGTCCACGATTAGACTTATTAGTTGAATTTGATGATCGAACGATGGTGGATTTAGAGATGCAGTTAAGACAAACAAAAGATAATTTGCCAATTCGCTTTAGTTATTATTTGGCTAGACTTCATGGTTCTCAACAATTAGAAGGAAAATACTACAAACAATTAAAGGAAACAATCGTCTTAGTGTTCTTTAATGTGAATATAATTGAAAATGATAAGATGTGTAACACATTCACATTAAGGAATGAAGAAGGATTATCTTTTGTTGAAGAAAGTCAGGATCGTATGAAGTTACGTACAATTGAGATGGCAAAGTTAGATGTAAATAAGCCACTTGAAGACATGAATGAACAGGAGAAAATGATTTATTATTTTTTGAATTGCCACAAGGGATTGGATGATAGTAAAATTAAGGTGATGATAGAGAAGGATGGGGTGATTCAAATGTTAGAGAAGCGTGTAGAAACGATATCGGATGATGGTTGGAAGAAAATAATAGAAGATTTTCAAAAACTGCATGAAAATGAAGAACGAATGGAACTACAACTTGAACTTGAAGAAGCTCATAAACAAGTAGAAGATGCGAATAGACGAATTGTAGATGCGAATAAACAAGTAGAAGATGCGAATAAACAAGTTGAAGAAGCCAATAAACAAACTGAACTTGAAACAAAAAGAGCTGACGCAGCAGAAAAACAGATTCAAGACATGATCCTTCGTCTTTCTAGTACAATGGATGTCAAAACCATGGCTACTGTATTGAATATGTCTGTGGATGAAATTAAAAAGTTCATATAAAAAAGAAAAGTCACTATTTGTGACTTTCTTTGTTTTCTAGACTTGCCTTCACTAAACCAACAAACAATGGGTGAGGACGATTTGGTCTAGATTTAAATTCAGGATGATATTGAACACCAATATAGAATGGATGATTCTTATATTCAATAGCTTCTACTAATTGTTTATCTGGACTTGTACCGACGATCATCATATCATTGCGTTCAAATTCACTGCGATAATCATTATTGAATTCATAACGATGACGATGTCTTTCATCAATCATATCTTTTTTGTAGCAAGACCAGATTTTTGTATCAGCTTTTAAAGAACAAGGGTAAGAACCTAAACGCATCGTTCCACCTTTACGGATATCATTACTTTGATCTTCCATGAAATCAATGATCGTATGTTTACTTTCTGAATCAAATTCATAAGAGTTGGCATCTTCAAAACCTAATACATCACGCGCAAAGGCAATGGCCGCAATCTGCATACCCAAACAGATGCCTAAATAAGGGATTTGTTTATTTCTTGCATAGTTGGCTACACTGATCATACCTTCAATTCCACGATCACCAAAACCACCTGGCAAAATAATTCCATCTGTATCTTTAAAGACTTCATCTAAATTGGCATTTTCTAAACCTTCAGAATCAATCCATTGAATATTCACTTTGGCATGATTTTCAAAACCACCATGATATAAAGCTTCACTTACAGAAAGATAGGCATCGTGTAAAGCTACATATTTACCAACTAATGCAATATTTACAGGTTTTGTACTTGCCTTAATATTTTCAACTACTTGTTTCCATTCTGTTAAATCTGGTTTACGAATTTCTAGACCTGTTTTTTCACAAACAATATCCGCAAGATTTTGTTCTTCTAACATAAATGGAACTTCATAAAGTGAAGGAAGTGTCTTATTTTGGATCACACAACGCTTTTCAACGTTACAGAATAATGAAATTTTGTCTAAAACAGACTGAGGAATTGTTTCATCACAACGCGCAACGATGATATCTGGATTGATACCATAAGACTGCAATTCTTTGACAGAATGTTGTGTTGGTTTTGACTTATATTCTTGGGAACCCGAAATATATGGAATATAAGTCACATGGATGAATAAACAATTTTTACGACCTACCTCTAAGGCCACCTGACGAATGGATTCTAAAAATGGTAAGCTTTCAATATCACCGGTTGTACCACCAATTTCAGTAATAACTACATCGGCAGCTGCATGTTCACCTGCACGAATCACAAAACTTTTGATTTCATTAGTAATATGAGGGATGACCTGAACAGTTTCACCAAGATATTTTCCATCACGCTCTTTATTAATGACATTCCAATATACACGTCCAGTGGTAAGGTTAGAATATGTGTGAAGGTTTTCATCAATAAAACGCTCATAATGACCTAAATCTAGATCGGCTTCTAATCCATCATCCGTGACATAAACTTCACCATGTTGGAAAGGGGACATTGTTCCTGGATCCACATTGATATAAGGATCTAATTTTTGGCTTGTGACCTTGTAGCCGCGGGACTTTAAAAGACGGCCAAGACTTGCTGCACTGATTCCTTTTCCTAAACCAGAAACAACACCACCCGTTACGAAAATGTACTTTGTACTCATTTGTTTCACCTCTACTTTTTTCTTTTAACTTGGCAATTTTACACCTATGAAAAAAAGATGTAAATAAAAAATTTAAAAAAATGATTTTCATTTTAAAAGATAGTATAATAAATTCGATTTGAGGTGGTTTTAATGGACCTACACGAAAAAGAAAAAATGTATCAAAGACTTATAATTTTTACACTATTAATCGGAATGGTTATCTATTATTTCGAAAAGATCTTCCGCTTTTTAGGTTGGATTGGACAAATGTGCTTGCCATTTTTACTCGGAGCCGGTTTAGCCTTTGTGTTTAATATTATTTCGAATAATTTAATGCGCTATTCAATCAAATGGTTTGACATCAAAGATACAAAAATCAAAAGAATGATTTCAAACGTATTATCGATTTTGATTGTGTTTGCCGTCTTTGTCGCTTTTGTAGGAATTGTCATACCAAGGATTTTATTTTCTATTCAATTGTTGCTGACAAACTTTCCACAAATGATTTATGAATTTTATGTTTGGCTTTTAGATGTCACAAAACACGTTGATGTTGTCCATGACTTTCTACAACACTTAGACATCAATGCCTTTAGTACATTTGCGATGGATAACGTCTCAAAAAAAGTAAGTTCTTGGCTTGTTTCAGGTGGTGCCAATGATATTTTTGGCTCTATCTTTACGATTTTATCGACAACATTTTCATGGTTTGCGCAAGCCTTTATCACCATTGTCTTTTCTTTTTTATTACTCTTTAATAAAGAACAAGTCGTACATGAAACAAAATCTTTATTACAAGCTTATCTGCCAGAAAAGAATTATGAAAGAGTACGCCACGTATTAAAGTTGATCATTCGCATATTTACAAGTTATGTGGGTGGTACCTGTTTAGAATGTTTGATCCTTGCTAGTTTAGTCACTGTAGGATCCTTGATTTTAAAAATACCATACGCATTTTTAGTTGGACTTGCCGTTGGCATTGGAGCTTTAGTACCTATGTTTGGAGCATTGGTTGCCGCCATATTATGTGCCTTCTTTATTGCGATGACATCTCCTGTACAAGGACTAACTTTTATTATTATGTTTATTTGTATCCAACAAGTCGAAGGAAACTTTATCTATCCTCATGTCGTTGGAAAATCCGTTGGCTTTCCACCCATGTATATCATTGTTGCGATCACAATTGGAGCTAATGTGGCAGGAATTATTGGCATCATTATCTTTATTCCAATTTGTTCATGCATCTATCAATTGGTGAGTGAAGATGTGTTAACTCGTCTTCAAAAAGTAAAAGAAGTAACCGATTAATTTGACATCAATGATGTCTATTTAAATTGTATCCTTTGAGTATAGAAAGAAGGGTACAATATGAACGCAGAAAAAAGATTAGCTATGGATCTATTAGATGCCGTATGGAAAGAGGATGTACAAGGAGTTGAATATTGTTTACAACTTGGAGCAAGTCCAAGCTGGGTATTTAACGGATATCCAATTTTGATGCATGCCATCAGCATTGGCAATGAAGAAATTGTGAATATTTTAATTGATGCCGGAGCCATTCAAAAACAAGAGGCTTTAGGCTTTGCGCTTGAAAGAGGGATTGGTCAAATGATACGTCCACTTGTATTTCGTGGTATTGTTCCTAAACATTTTGAGCCCAAAAAAGGCTTTGGTTACTATCCCCAAAGATTTTGCAGCACGCACTAAAAGGAGAAAACTATGAATCGTACGAACTTATGCATTCGCATGCTACAACTATTAAAGGCAAGAGGAAAGATGAATACAGCTCAACTTGCCACCGAACTTGAAGTGAATCCACGAAATATTCGTGAATTTAAAAAAGAGCTTGTACTTGCAGGCTATAACGTTGAAGAAGTGAAAGGAAGATATGGTGGTTATATCTTGAATGATCAATATGATCTTCCCGTCACAATTTTTAGTGATGAACAAAAGGATGCATTGGTTCAATCTTATAAATTTATGCGCACACAAAAAGACTTTAAACCACTCACTTTATATTGTGATGCCATGGATAAGATCATTGCGACAAGTAAAATTTCATCAAACGATTCATTACACTACATGTCCAATTCAATGGAGTTGGATAAAAAGACTTCCGCTATGATCGACAAGACGCAACAAGCCATAAATTTAGGCCTTTGCGTCATTTTGTCGTACCAATCTTTACAGGATGAAACACCCAAAGAATTTGAGGTTGAACCCTATGAAATTATTCACTATCATAAATCCTATTATTTAATTGGCTTTTCCTTATTGAGAAAAGATTATCGTATGTATCGCTTTAGTCCAGAACGAATGTATTCATGTGAAATCTCATCCAGACACTTTATTCGCGATAACCATTTTCATTTAAGCAACTATATTGGAGAACATTCTTTAATTCCTTTAGATTTAAAACAAGTTCAAGTTCGAGTCTATCACAAGGAAAATGGGCTTCGTTTGTTTAAAGAAAAATATTGGGGCAATAAACTACAAATCCTCAATAAACAAGAGGCTTTTACCGACTTTGAATTCTATACAGACGACATGTCAAACTTGTATCAATCGCTATTTGCGATGACAAATCAAGTTGAAATCTTGCAGCCGGAAGATGTGAAATCAGAATATGTTTTGCGTATTAAAAAAATATTAAACGCCTATAAGGGATGAAAAGATTTAAATTTTGAAGTACAATAAGAATGGTGAAAAATTTTATGTTACATGTATCAGATTTAATGCGTGAAATGAAATGTGACTGTTTTTGTTGGAACAGTGCCCACAATTCAATTCACCAAGAAAGTTTTTATAAAATGGATTGTCCATTCTCAAACCTTTGGCAAACGTATCTAAACGCAACAGATTGTGGTTTAGGACACTCCATGGATTCAAATGAACAATCTTTAAAATTATTAGAAGAAAATGATGTCGTATGTTTTGCACGATTCGAATATAAGGAGTGTCGTACAAAAATTCCATATCTAAAAAAATTAGAAAACGGATATATGGCTGTATATCCACATTTAAGTGCATACCCAAAAGAGAATGAAGCATTGATTATGAAAATCAATGAAATCATTCTAGCTCATTGTGGTATTAACGTGACTGAAAATCGCATTGTATATTTAAATAAGGAATATGTTCGAAAAGAAAGTCTTGATTTAAATGAATTATTATGTATAAGTGATAAGCTATTCAATAAGCGAAATCATTTATCGAAAACGATTGCCGAGTGTATGGATGAAGTGGATATAGATTTGGATAGCTGGATCGAACGAACAAAAGAAATCTTAAATCGTACAAGCATTACGCCGGTACGCACAAAACAATGTACGGCATTAAGAAGATGTACTTACTATCCAATTTGTTTCGATGAATCCAATGAACCTGATGATTCGATTTTATTTTTTACAACCAATCAACACAAATTAGATGCCTATAATCGTGGTATTCGTCATATTCACGAATTACCATTGAACCAAATTGAAGGATTTCGTCTTCAATATGCACAATATATGGCCAGTAAAACAAGTGAACCATTTATGGATCGAGCTGCATTAAAGGTATGGATGAAACAAATTCAATATCCTATCTCATACTTAGATTTTGAATGGGATACATTTGCGATACCACCTTATGAAAATATGAAACCATTTGATGTACTTTGTTTCCAATATAGTTTGCATGTTGAAACTAGGGATGGAAATTTGAAACATTATAATTTCTTTGAATCAAAAGATTGTAGAAGACATTTTGTCGAACAATTGATTCAAGACCTTCCAAAAACAGGAACGATTCTTGTATACAATATGGAAGGTGCGGAAAAGCTTAGATTAAAACAGCTTGCCAATCAATTTGAAGAATATAAAGAAGAATTAGAGTCGATTTGTTCTAGAATGGTGGATCTATCCAAGCCGTTTGAAGCGGGATTGTATTATAATTCGAAAATGCGTGGACATTATTCATTAAAGAGTATATTGCCTGTTTTCTCTAAAGATGTATCGTATCATGATTTAGATATTCAAAATGGTTTGAATGCCGTATTTGCGTATCGTACATATGATGAGAAGAATGAAGAAGAGAAAAAAGAAGTAAAAGAAGCCATTTCAACATATTGTCAAATGGATACATATGCGGAATATGTTGTATATCATGGTTTGATCAAGGAGGTAGAAAACAATGCCTAATATTATTACACATACTTTATTTGCGCAGGAAATTTTTGATAAAGTAGATGAAAGTACGCATGATCTATTTGAACCTAGACTACAACTTTTAGAAATTGGTTCCAATGGACCTGACTTTTTATTCTTTCATGGAATGAATCCAAAAGATTTCTATAAGAAAAGTGATTTAAGAGTGTCAGGATCGATGTTTCATGCTGCTCATGTCAATGATTTTTACCAAAAAGCTTTGATTTCGATTCGCAATGAACAAGATGAAGACATCAAAAAAGACATGATGACCTATGTTTGTGGCCATTTATGTCATTGGGCACTAGATGCGACAAGTCATCCTTATGTCTTCTATCGTACTGGACCTTGTAAAGGAAAGAGTGCCTGGTATCATCATCGTTTTGAATCTTTATTGGATGCGATCATGTTGAAAGTAAAGCGTGAGTGTACGATTGAAGATTTTAAATTTTATGAAGTTTGCGACGTGACAAAAGAGCAGGCAAGAGCGATTGCGCGTATTTATGTTCCAGCCATTCGTCAAATCTTAGGTTTTGATATTAAGCCGCATCAAATTCTAGAAAGTTTAAACGATTGGCATTTTATTGAAACGCTATTCTATGATGCTTCTGGAGATAAGTTAAAGGCGCTTCAAACATTAGAGACTTTCACAAAAGCCTATAATTCTTTATCGGGATATATTGTTCCAAATAGTCCAGATGATCCGTATGATGTGATGAATCTTTTACATACGCGTTGGATCCATCCTAGTGATAGTTCCTTTGTTTCAACAGAAAGTTTCTTTGATTTATATGATAAAGCACAGCTTCTTGCGATGGAGGCAATCCGTCTATTTTTAGCGGCTTGCAAGAATCCAGATTTAGATGGCGATCTATTAAATCTAATTAAAGATCGAAATTATAATTTAGGTGTTTCAAATCAGGCTGAAATGACAAATTTTGATTTAATTTATTAAAAATAGGTGGAAGGGTTTACAAGTTTTGGATTTGGGCGTATTATATGGGTGGTAAGAGATAGAAAGTATGGCTCACCTTTCGACTCAAAATCCATCTTGTGTGTATATATCCTTCCTTAATAACACATAAGAAATTACTTTATCGATCCTTTCGATGAGAGAAAGCACTTCGGTGCTTTTTTTCTTTTTCTTGACAAAATTCAAGCGTGATATAAAATAATTTAGGTTAAACATACAATTTTAAAGGAGAATAACATGATTAGTTCAAATGATTTAAAACCAGGTCTTACAATTTTAGTGGATGGTGAAATCTATACAGTTCTAGAAGCGTCACAAAATAAAACAGCTCGTAGTGCGATGGTAGTTAAGGCAAAAGTTCGTAACATCCGTACGGGAAGTAATGTTGAATTATCTTGGGGTGGTGGAGAAAAGGTTGAACCAGCTCAAATTGAAAAAAGAGAAATGCAATATTTATACGATACAGAAGATGCCATGGTATTTATGGATAATGAAACATATGATCAAGTCGAAATTCCTATGGATCGTCTAAAATGGGAAAGAAACTTTATTGTTCCAAATTCAAATGTAAATATTTCTAGTTATGAAGGTGAAATCTTAGGTGTTATTTTACCAGACAAGGCAACTTTAAAAATCGTAGAGTGTGAACAAGCCGTTAAGGGAGATACAGCTACTTCTGCAAGTAAAAATGCAGTATTAGAAACTGGTTTAGAAGTAAAAGTTCCTTTATTTATCAATCAAGATGAGTTGATTGTAGTAAATACAAATGATGGTAAATATTCAGGACGTGCAAAATAGGCGATTGCCTATTTTTATTTTTTTGATGAATAGTGTATAATAGTAGGGAATGTTTAGGAGGTACTTATGACTCAACTTTCAAGAAAACAAAAGTATCAAGAACTTAGAGATCGTTTAGATGAAGAAACAACGGCAGCTCAAGCGCAGCCAGTGAAACTACAAAGACTATCACGTGTAGATACTGGTTCACATGCCAATAAACCATTGTATCCACATGATACAGTGCGTGTTTCTCCAACGGTAAAAGAAATGCCAACTTCTCCGGTTATGGAAGATCTTCTTGGGGAAGTGAAACAATACAATATTGATAATGGAAATCGTATTACAGATGATACGCAGATCAATATTTTGAAGCAATTGGATTCAACAAGTGAAACAAGAAAAAGAAATCAACATGTGATTCCAATGGAAACAGATGATGAAGATTTAGGTTCAACAATGAAGATTTCAAAACCTAAAACACTAGAGTTTGAAATTCCAACTCGTCAAGAACCGAAAGAAGAAAAAATCGTCTTAACAAGCGATGATGTGGAAGATGTCAAAAAACCAGTGGATGACAATTTGGATTTAATGTTCTTATCTGGTGATGACTTTGATAAAACCGAAGAGCAACAAAAAAGTGAAAAGAAGAAAAAATCAAAGCGTAAAAAAGAAAAGCGTGATGAGCTTGAATCTATGCCTAGTGCTAAAATGCGTATGAAAACTTCAGATTTTGAAAAAGCAAGTAAAAAAGGGAAAAAGGGTTCAGAAATCGTATTAAATGTTGTATTAGGTGTATTGATCATTGCCTTAGTTGCGATTATTGGTTATTTGGTTTGGACATTTAAAAATATTTAATGAGGACTGAAATGAAAAAAATTAATATTGCGATTGATGGCCCTAGTGGGGTCGGAAAAAGTACGATTGCGGATATTGTTGCAGAAAAGTTAGGCATGAAACATTTAGATACGGGTGCTATGTATCGTTGTGTGGCCTATAAAACTTTAAAAGACAACATAGATATTCATGATGAAAGTGCAATGAGTGATTTAATGGATTCCATTGATATTCATTTTGATGAAGAAAATCATGTATATTTAGATGGGGAAGATGTTTCTAAAGAAATTCGTATGAATGATGTTTCGATGCAGGCAAGTAAAACAAGTCAGCTTGCGATCGTTCGTAAAAAATTAGTGAATCTTCAACAAAAAGTGTGTGCAAGTAAAGGCTTTATTGTAGATGGAAGAGACATTTGTTCTGTCGTTTTACCAGATGCAGAAGTGAAGATCTTTATGAGTGCAACAAGCAAGGCTAGAGCCCAAAGAAGATATGATGAATATATTTCGAAGGGTATCGATGCAGATTATGAAACAATCTATCAGGATATTGTCGCAAGAGATTATCAGGATACGCATCGTGAAATTTCGCCTTTACAAAAAACAGAGGATGCGATTGAAATTGATACTTCAAATCTAAATATAGATGAAGTTGTTTCAAAAGTATTAGAAATAGTCGAATAATGTAGAAAGGGGACCACAATATGATTCGAGGTACTGTGGCCATAGTAGGTCGGCCAAACGTTGGAAAATCAACGATATTCAATCGTTTGATTGGACAAAGAAAGAGCATTGTAGATGATACGCCCGGAGTAACAAGAGATAGAATTTATGGTGAAGTGGAATGGCTGACACAAACTTTTCGCTTGATCGATACGGGTGGTATTCAAATTGAGGACCAGGCATTTGCCCAGGAAATCAATATGCAAGTAGATATTGCGATTGAAGAAGCGGATGTCATTATCTTCTTAACTTCGGCCAAAGAAGGTGTAATGACAGATGATACAGTCATCGCAAGAAAACTACAAAAGTGTAAAAAGCCAGTCATTTTGGCTTGTAATAAAGTGGATAATCCAGAAATGCAGATGAATGTGTATGAGTTCTATGCCTTAGGTCTAGGAGATCCTGTAGTACTTAGTGGAGCGCATGGGATTGGACTTGGAGATTTATTGGATATTGTCATGGAAAAACTTCCAGAAAAGAATTTATCTCCATATGAAGGAATCACTTCATTCTGTGTAATTGGTCGTCCAAATGTTGGAAAATCAAGCTTAGTCAATTCCATCTTAAAAGAAGATCGTGTTATCGTATCCAATGTAGAAGGTACAACGCGTGATGCGATCGATACACCATTTCATGTCGATGATAAAGAATATATGATCATTGATACGGCGGGTATTCGTAAAAAGGGTAAGATCTATGAGAATATTGAAAAATATTCGATCTTACGTGCTTTAAGTGCGATTGATCGTAGTAATGTTGTATTATTCTTGATTGATGGTGAAAAAGGTATTCGTGATCAAGATAAGCATGTGGCTGGTCTTGCGCATGATGCAGGTAAAGGTGTCATCATTGTCTACAATAAGTGGGATACGGTTGAAAAAGATGAAAAGACGATGGCTAAGATTGAAAAGGAAATTCGTGCTCAGTTCTTATATTTGAACTATGCACCAATTGCGTTTACTTCAGCATTGACTGGAAGTAAAGTGAATCAATTGATTCCATTGATCGACCAGGTGCATGATGCATGTACTTTGCGTATTCCAACAAATATTTTAAATGATGTAATTTTAGATGCACAGATGATGAATCCGGCAAAACCACACTTGGGTAAACAATTAAAGATATATTATGCGAGTCAAGTTGCGGTGGAACCTCCAACGATTGTATTATTTGTGAATGATCCAGAATTGTTACATTTTAGTTATGCTCGTTATATTGAAAATAAATTAAGAGAAGCATTTGGCTTTACGGGAACTCCAATTAAAATTTTGGCTCGTAAACGCTCATAGTAAGGAGTTAAATATGCGTACAGTTGTGATTGGTAGTGGAAGCTGGGGAACAGCTTTAGCTCAAGTCTTACAAGATAATCATCAAGAAGTTATGGTTTATGGTGTTGCAGAAAATGAAGTGAATGACATCAATGAAAATCATAAAAACTCAAAATATTTTGGGGATGTAGAATTAAATCCTGAATTAAAAGCTACAACCGATATTGAATGCGTAAAAGGAGCGGATATTGTATTATTGGCAGTTCCTACAATCGCAATCGATCCTATCTGTCATCAAATCAATGATTTGTTAGATAAAAAGACAATCATTATCAATGTTTCAAAGGGATTCCATCCAGAAACAAATGAAAGAATGTCTGAAGTGATTCGTCGTTGTATCGACGAAGATAAATTAAGTTCAGTTGTTAGTTTAATTGGTCCAAGTCATGCAGAAGAAGTAGTTATTCGTTTATTGACTACAATTGATGCGGTCAGTTTAAAAAATGAGGATGCGGTTGCCGTTCAAAACTTATTCTCAAATCAATATCTACGTATTTATACAGGAAATGATGAGATTGGTTCAGAACTTGGCGTTGCGATCAAAAACGTAATGGCGATTGCTTCTGGAATCTTATCTGGTTTGGGTTATCAAGATAATACGCGTGCTGCATTAATTACGCGTGGCTTACAAGAAATGATTCGTTATGGCGTTCATTTTGGTGGCCAACAAAAAACGTTCATGGGACTTACTGGAATTGGTGATTTGATTGTTACTTGTACAAGTGTACATTCTCGTAACTTTGAGGCTGGATATCAAATTGGTAAAGAAAATTCAGTCGAGAATTTCTTTAAAAACAACACAAAAACGGTTGAAGGCGTTCGTACCGCAAAAATCGTTCATCGTGTTGCAGAAGAAAATGGTATTGATATGCCAATTTGTGAAGAGGTTTACCAAATTCTATTTAATGGAAAACTTCCAAGTGATTGTGCACAAGATTTAATGATTCGTGATTTAAAGAAGGAATTTTAGTATGGGAAAGTATGTTAATAAGGAGTCTTTAACACAGACTTTATCAATTCAATTAAATATGTCTAAAAAAGATGCTGCATATGCAGTGGATTTGATTTTTAATGAAATGAGCGATGCCTTGGCAAGTGATGGTCATGTTGATATTACTGCATTTGGTAAGTTTGAAATTTTCGATCGTAAATCAAGAATGGGTATCAATCCTGTGACAAAAGAAAGAATGATGATTCAGGCGACAAAACTTCCTAAGTTTCGTCCTAGTCAGACTTTAAAAAATAAGTGCAACAAATAGGTCTTATGACCTATTTTTGTCTTTAGAAAGGATCGAACATGAGCTTATTCATTGTAACACTCGCATTTACATTGGCAATCTCAAGCAAGTGGGCCTATTCTTATTTTGGGCTTTCTAGCTTTGAACAAATTGTATACCACATTAAAGTTCCTTTAGAAGGTACGAATACACAATTTATTTTTGGATGGATGAAAAAATGTTTACTTCCAGGATTTATTTTTGGCTTGATCTTTAGTTGGACCCATCAAAACATCGCAATTCTTATTCTTTTACTTTGTTGTATATATGGTCTTTGTCAAATTCATTTCTTTTCGTATGTCTTTGATCAGTTTAAGAAAACGGATTTTTATGATACGTATTTTGTAGAAAATGAAGTGATCTCACCTGAAAAGAAGATGAATTTTATCCATATTTATCTAGAATCCATGGAAACAACGTATGCCAAAAAAGAAGATGGAGGCAATGCAAAGGAAGATTTACTTCCTTATCTGAGTAAACTTACAAAAGAATCTATCTCTTTTTCGCAAAATGAACAAATCGGTGGAGCTAGAGTCTTAACCGGAACGGGTTGGACGACCGGTGGTATTGTTGCGAGCACTTCGGGTCTTCCTTTGATTTTTAGTTTAAAACATAAATTTTGTAAGGATCAAGTTCCATTTATGCCTGAAGTGAATACACTTGGAGATATTCTAGAAAAAGATGGATATAATCGTGTCTTTATGATTGGTTCGGATGCGACATTTGGTGGTAGACGAAGCTATTTTGATCAGCATGGTCATTATGATATTCAAGATACAGTTTCTTTAAAAGAAGAGGGAATTCTTGATCAAGATTATCATGAGTTCTGGGGTTTTGAGGATGATAAGTTGTTTGCGTTTGCGAAAGAGAAGCTTTTAGGTCTATCTCAATCCTCAAAGCCTTTTGACTTTGAAATGTTGACTGTGGATACACATCATCCGTATGGGTATCAATCTAAATCTTGTAAGAATGTATTTAAAGAATCTTTATCGAATTCAATCTATCATACGGATGAAAATCTAAAGGATTTCATGGAATGGCTAAAGAAACAAGATTTCTATAAAGATACCGTTATAGTGATTCAAGGCGATCATACTAGTATGGCGGCTGAATATATTCATGATACATATGCTTCTAACTATGATCGTAGAGTTTGGAATACGTTTATTCATTCTCAAGTAAAACCTATAAAAGAAAAGAATCGTGACTTTACGACAATGGATTTTTATCCTACAATATTAGCGGCTTTAGGTTATAAAATCAAAGGTGATAAGCTAGGGCTTGGTACAAATCTATTTAGTGATCAATCTACACTTACTGAAGAGTTGGACGCAAATCTAGTTGATAAAGAAATCAAAAGAAAATCAGATTTCTATAGGAGGCTCATGTGAGAAAAAAATTACGCAGTTTCATTATTATATTAGTTGTTGCATTTGTCGTGTTCTCGATGCTTGTAACGACCTTCATGCAGATGCTACGATTCTAACATTCCTTAGTGGAATGTTTTTTCGTTTTAAAGTAAAATAGAGATATATGATGAATCGAGGTTTTTATTTATGACAAAGAAACAAAAAATCAAATTTATAGCTTTATTATCTACAACAGCTTCTTTAGCGATTGGCTCTTATTTCTTTAAAAAGAAAGTAGAGAAGATGAAAGAGAATGGAACCTTTAATACAATGGTCTTTAAAAAGCGTTTAAACCAATATTTAAAGGCGGCTAAAAAAGATGAATTGACTTTAGAAATCATTGATGGCTTACTTGCAGAATTGGATAAAATGAATGATTTTAAAGCAAGTCATGAAGGTTTTGAACTAAATCTAGATACAGATAAGTATATGGAACTACAAGATTATCTAGATGCTTATTATTCTCGTTTGGCAAGTTCAAATCATTTTAAACAAGCGGATACAAATGAAGATAATACACAAGTGCGTTTAAGAAAGTGTTTGAATACGCAAAAATACATTTTAGAAAATTTCTAAAGAAAGTCTCAAATCTATCTTGAATTTATATAATAAATACGTATGATATCTTTATAAGGATGTGATACGCATGGATTTAATACAACGAAAAAAAGAAAATCGAGCTCAGATCTTTCAGAGCTTTGATTCTTTAAAAGGCTTTAAAGAAATGATTCAAGAATGTGAAGTAGAAATTGTAAGCCCAAGAATTTTATCGCAGGATGATTATGAAATCTTAAATGAAAGAGTGCATGAAATTCAAAAGGGAAAACTTGTCACAATTGAATATTATGATCGTATCAATTATAAAAGAATCACAGGCGTGGTTTCTAAAATCAACTTGGATACGCAAATACTTCAAATCGTAAAGACAAAGATCAATCTGAAACAAATTAGCTACATAGAATTAGAGGAGTGAATAAACTCCTCTAATATGCGTTATGGCCACCAATAAGGGTATTTCTTTTCTTAGCAGTCGCAAAGTCTAAGGCATTCATTCCTTTTAGGATGGCATTCTTCCCATAGCGATGCTTGATTTGAACTAAGGTTTCTTGTAGCTTTTTTTCTCGTTCTACTTTTTCTGCGTCTGTAAATAAATCGTAGTTCTCATAATAATATTCATCTTTCACGTCTTGAAAACTAATCGCAATTTGGCGAATGGGATAATTGGGGTTCACAATGCGGATATAGAGTCGTTTAAATTCTTCTAATAAGATGGAATAGGAGTTTGTACAATTGGTAATCTTACATGAGCCGCAGCTTGGTTTAATGCAGTCCTTGGAGTAGCCAATCATTAATGAGATTTGTCTTGTCACCAAATGTTTTTCAGTTAATGTTAATACATTTTGATCGACCATTTCTTTCATGACCACAAAGGCATTTTGATAGGAATAATCATCAAAAAGAATTTGTGAATTGGAGATGGAATGTTGTTTCGATTTATAATTTTTAATGTCTTGAATCGTTGTAGGCTCTTTGCCCCAGGCATGATCGATGATATATTCGGCATTGACACCAAATTCTTTATATAATATTTCAATTGGGAATTGGCACAAGTCATACATATCATAGATGCCCAATTTGTGTAATCTTCTTTCGGTTCCATTTCCAAGCATCCAAAAATCAGTCATGGGGGTATGGTGCCATAAGGTTTGTCGATATAAGTCTTCATTTAAATAGGCCATGCGATCGACATTGTGCTTGGCAGATATATCCATCGCAATCTTAGCTAGATATAGATTGGTTCCAATGCCTACAGTTGCTGTAAGACCTGTTTTTTCATAGATTCGATCTAACATCTTTTTTGCGAGTTCTTTAGCATTTACTTGATAAAGCTTTAAATAGCTTGTGACATCCAAAAAAGATTCGTCAATGGAATAGACATGAATATCTTCTTTGGCAATAAATTCTAAGAAGACTTTATAGACTTTACAACTATATTCCATATATAAATGCATTCTAGGTGGCGCAATCATATATTCAATTTTCGGATCAATCTCAAAGATACGACCACGACTAGGTACACCTAGTTTTTTTATGGCAGGTGTTGCAGCTAGAGTAATGGCACCACCACCTCGTGTAGGATCTGCCACCACAAGATTGACTTCAAATGGATCAAGGCCAAGTTCCACGCATTCTACGGATGCATAAAAGGATTTTAAATCAATACATAAATATGTTTTTTGCATAAATACCTCCACACCCCATATCGTTCGTCTAAAATCATAGTTAAAAATAAATAAAAATTCAAGATAGATTTGAGACTTTCTTAAAATGTTTATAAATTTTCACTGGTATTTTATTTAAATTTTGATACTATATAAGTAAAGGTGGTGTAACTATGCAGTTAAGACAATTATTACTACAATATGAGATTGAAAATAATATTAAACATGATGAGGCGGCTAAAAGGATAGGAATTGGTCGTGCCACATATTTTCGTTGGTTAAAGGGTGAAAGCACACATTTAAAGGCGAACACATTAAAGAAATTATCGGATATGTTGGATTGTGATGTCAAAAGTATTTTGGATGAAGAAGAAAGAATTAAACCAATCGTTGGAAGTGTAAAAGCTGGATATGATGGTTTTCCAATGGAAGATATTGAGGGGTATATTGAATTAAATCGTCATGATGGTAAAAAGGGCGATTACTTTTTACGCGTACGTGGAGATTCTATGGTCAACGCTCATATTTATGAGGGAGATCTAGTCTTTGTGAAACAAACCAATGAAGTAGAATCTGGAAGTATCGCAATCGTACTTGTGGGTGAGGAAGCTACATTAAAGCGTGTTTTATATAAAAAGGGTTTAATGATTTTAGAGGCTGCCAATCCAAAGATTGATACAAAGGTATTTACACCGGAAGAAGTTGAAGAATTACCGGTAAAAGTGATTGGAAAAGTCTTATATGCTCGTAGAGACTTTGATTGAGGAATGATGGATGAAGATTTGGATTACTAGACATGGCCAAACGGCTTTAAATAAACAAAAATTAATGCAGGGACTTACAGATGAACCCTTAAATGAGACAGGAATTAACCAGGCTAAAGAAGCACGTAAAAAGATTGGTGACATTCATTTTGATGCCGTATACGCAAGTCCACTTCAAAGAGCCATTCAAACTGCAGCCATTATTGGTAATGTGGATAAGAAAGATGTAAAAATCGATTCGCGTATTATTGAAGTAGATTTTGGTGATTATGAATTGAGAAACTACTTTAAATTGGGATTAAAAATGACAACCTATTGGGCACTTCCAGAATTACTTCCAGCCCCTAAATCTGTTGAATCTGTAGAAAGCATGATTAAACGAAGCCAATCATTCTTAAAAGAATTAGAATCAAAGAACTATGAGAATGTGTTAATCGTATGTCATGGTGGTATCATTCGTTCTTTATGTGGTTATCTAGAAGATCGTAAAAATGGCATTAAATGGAGGCCAAAGCCAAACAATTGTGAGATTCGTGTCTATGAATCCAATCATGGTAAGCATTCATTCATCAAGATATATAAGTAAAGGGTGTATAGACTACGTTTAATGGCAAAAAGGAGTAAAAACACATGTTGACATATACTTATTTAGAAAAAGGGAAATTTGCGTTGATAGAGAAACCAAAACCAGTACTTCTTCATGAAAGGGATGCGATTGTAAAAGTGACACTAGCGAGCATTTGCTCAAGTGATTTGCATATTAAACATGGCAGTGTTCCTCGTGCAGTGCCTGGTATTACTGTGGGTCATGAAATGGTTGGTGTTGTAGAAGAAGTTGGAAATAAAGTAACTCATGTAAAACCTGGAGATCGTGTAACAGTGAATGTGGAAACCTTTTGCGGGGAATGTTTTTTCTGCAAGAATGGCTATGTAAATAATTGTACGGATGAAAATGGAGGATGGGCTCTTGGCTGTCGTATTGATGGTGGACAAGCCGAATATGTTCGTGTTCCTTTTGCAGATCAAGGATTAAATAAGATTCCTGAACAAGTTAGTGATCGACAAGCTTTGTTTGTAGGGGATGTGTTGGCTACAGGATATTGGGCAACTCGTATTTCTGAAATTAAAGAAGAGGATACGGTATTGATTATTGGTGCAGGTCCTACAGGTATTTGTACTTTACTATGTGTGATGCTTCAAAAGCCAAAAAGAATAATCATGTGTGAAAAAGATGAACATCGCATTGAATTTCTCCATGAACATTATCCGGAAGTTTTAACAGTCACTCCAGAAGAATGCAGAAACTTTGTACTAGAAAATAGTGATCATGGTGGGGCAGATGTTGTTCTTGAAGTTGCGGGTGTACCATCTACTTTTCAGCTTGCATGGCAATGTGCAAGGCCAAATGCGATTGTGACAATAGTTGCATTATATGATGAACCACAAATTTTACCACTTCCAGATATGTATGGAAAAAACTTGATCTTCAAAACAGGTGGTGTTGATGGTTGTGATTGTGAAAAGACTTTACAATTGATTGCCCAAGGTAAGATCAATACAGAACCTTTGATTACACATACGTATCCTCTTAGTAAAATTGCGCAAGGGTATGATTTATTTGAAAATAAAAGAGATGGTGTAATTAAAGTGGCAATAGAGTGTTGATTTCAAGTATTATGTCGTTAGAATCAAAACTAGCATCTTCTGAACCATTATCTGTTGATCAATTGACAAAAAAACAGTTAGATACAGAACTTCAAAAGGGAATTGATTCCATAAAAGAAGGAAATGTCTATTCTGCAGACAAAGTGGATGCAATACTCGCAAAAGAATTTGGAATATGATTCGTATACATACACAGAAATGGAACTTTTAGCTGGGAGTTCCATTTTTAGTGTGTATCAAAATGGATTTATTTGATAAAATAAAGACACAATGAATGACTAGGAGACGATTTTGATGAATACACAATACAATTATAAAAATATCATAAAGGAAACTCTAATATTAACTGTTGCGGTTGGAATTATTGGTGCAGCCGTCTATTTTTTTCTTGTGCCCAGTCATACTTCGGTAAGTAGTATTTCTGGATTAGGTATTATACTATCTAATTTTATACCTCTACCTTTATCTGCCATCACCATGATCTTAAATGTTGTTTTATTGATTATTGGCTTTTTGACTTGTGGCAAAGAATTTGGCGTAAAAACAGTCTATACAAGTATTATGCTGCCTATATTTCTTGCCCTATTTGAAATTGTATTTCCTAATTTTGAATCGTTTACCAACAGTCAGGAACTTGATGTATTGTGCTACATTCTAGTAGTGAGTGTAGGATTAAGTATTCTTTTTAATCGAAATGCTTCATCAGGAGGTCTTGATATTGTCGCCAAGATCATGAATAAATATCTTCATATGGAACTTGGAAAAGCTATGTCTTTATCGGGTATGTGTGTTGCCTTATCAGCTGCTCTTGTTTATGATAAGAAGACGGTTGTGTTAAGTATTTTAGGTACTTATTTTAATGGTATCGTTCTAGATCACTTTATCTTTGATCATAATATTAAACGAAGAGTATGTATCATCACTCCAAAAGAAAAAGAACTTCGTGAATTTATCATTCATGAACTACATAGTGGAGCAACCGTATACGAAGCGTATGGTGCATACAACATGGAAAAGCGTCATGAAATCATCACAATCGTAGATAAAGCGGAATATCAAAAGCTGATGAAATTCATTAATACACTGGATCCAAAGGCATTTATCACTGTATATAATGTGTCGGATATGCGATATCAACCAAAGATTTGAGTAAGGCAAGACCTTACTTTTTTTCCTTTTAAATGACCTATTTGGACAATACATTTGATTCTAAATAGCTAAATGATTAATATGAAGATAAGGAGATAGGGTATGGATAAAAGGGTAATTATAAATTGTATAATCATAATTATAATTTGGTTTTGTGATCGTATGGATAATTATTATTTGTCTGGAAACACAAGTTTAATTGTGAGTGGCATTAGCCTAATTATTGGCTGCTTAATAATGTGGAGGTTCAACCATGAATATCGATGAATACATAAGGTTTGATGATTTGAATAAACAATTTACCATTCAATCTGGTACATATTCTTATAGTGATGTAGTTCGTGTTTCTGTCTTGAATGAAAAAGCTAAGTACAAAGGAAAGGGTATTCCGTTTACGGCTATAGTTCCTAGCGGGCCATTACCATCTGGGATTCTACAAAATCCATATTTATTTGTAGGAGTTAAGGTTGTATTAAAGGATGGAACGATTTTGGCTATTTATACTTCTAAAGAAAAGACAATGGTCAATACGAATCAATATATTCATGATCGTAAGGTTGCAGAAAAGATAAAAGAGGTGATGAAAGATGTGTGTAAAATTTAAGGATGAATATTTAGAGGTGGATGATAAAAGATGCTTGTACTCGGATATTTTAAAGTGTTCCATTCAAAATGAAGATGCCCATTTTAAAGGAAAGACCAAACCATTTACGCATACCATACTTGGTGGAACCACATTTATGGCTGGTGCAGTAGAGCCTATGATGTATGTTGGAATTAAGTTGACTTTAAGAGATGGAAGTGTAATACCTTTATATGTATCGAAAGAGAAGGTATTGTTTAATAGTGAAATGTATTTAAGCGATGAAAAAGAAGCTGAATCGATTTTAAGGGAGATTAAAAAAAGAATCGATTAAGATTCCTTCTTCTTGTATTCAGAAATAATCAATCCTGAAAGAGTTAATATGGTCCCTAGAACTATAAATGGTGTGATTCTTTCATGTAGGATGATTGCCGAAAAGATAATTGTGGCGATGGGATTTAAATATACATATTGATTGGTTCTGACACTTCCTAATATGGAACAAGAATAGTTCCAAATCACAAAACATCCTGCACAAGCTATTACACCTAAGAAAAGTAGATTTAATAGATTGATTGGGATTAGAATGTCATGCATGGATACATCAAATCCTAGAAAAGGAAGGTTTAATGCCATAAAGAAGAGTCCCCACGCAAAGATGCGTTTCGTGTTTTGAATGGAAGTATGCCCTAATTCATTGACTTTTTTTAATACAACACTATATATAGCCCACATAATCGCTGCCACAATTGTAAGAATATCTCCCTTTGGAGATAGGTGCATTTGTTTGCCGTTAAAGCTAATAAAGAAGATGCCAATAAAGGCAACAATAAATCCAATCGCAAAGTTGATTTTAAAGGGTTCATCTTTGAAACATAAATAGGCAAGTATTGAAGTAAAGAATGGCGCTACAGATATTATTACACCAACATTAGTGGCATATGTATAGACTAAAGCTGTACTTTCTAAAAAGTAGTATAGGAAAACACCGGTCAATCCACTTAATATATACCAAATTTCATCTTTTCTATTTTCTAATTTTAGTATTTTAGGACTTAAGATGCATAGAGTTAAAAAGCCAATTAAAAAGCGTATAAATAAGAGTTCAATGGGTGTAAATGTATCTAAAAGAATCTTACTGGATACGAATGTTGAACCCCAAATCATAATGCATACAAAGGCTAAAATATGTCCAATCATTATTTTATTTTTCATACCCAAATATTATAACAAGAAATTGAAGGGAAGTGTTAAGATATGAAAAAATTAGATCCTGTTGTCATTATTGTTGATGTATTATTACTTATCGGATGTGGATGCATGTTCTTATATGGAAAGATGTCAGCCCATTCCTTATTCATTGTTGGGCTTGTTTTGATTGTGGTTTTACTTATATATTTGTATACCACAAACTACAAGGACAATCATTATGGTGGAAGATTCCACAAAGACTTTTAGGCGGTAGAAATACCGCTTTTAGTATGCTATATTTAGATAAAAGAGGGCGATATTATGGGCGGTTTGTGTGTATTACTATTAATGATGTTTTGTGTAGGATGGATCTTATGTGTGTTCTTTCTATCCATGTTGATTCCACTATTGATCATATATAATGGAATTGTTGGTGTTGTATGTATCATTCTATATTTTGTACTACGCAAAAAAGGTGTTTTCACTAAATATGCAGAAGGCTATAAACATGTATTGTCCGTTGTTTTAAAATATTTTCTAATTGTTTATGGAAGTATTTCATTAGCATTTAGTATCATTTTAGCTATTTTAAACTTTTGTTAGGAGAAGAATATGACAATATTAGGTGTGGATTTAGGAACAACCAACAGTTTAGCGGTTGTCTATAAAGAAGGAAAGCCAGTATTGATTCCCAATGCGTTTAATGAATATATAACGCCAAGTGTAGTCAGTATCTTGGATGGAAAAATTGTTGTAGGAAAACTCGCCAAGGAAAGATTAGTTACGCATCCAGAGTGTAGTGCATCCTTGTTTAAACGAACTATGGGTACAGATATTACTTATACATTAGATAAGAAAGAATATGATTCAGCTACACTTTCTTCTTTTGTCGTGAAACAATTGATAGAAGATGCACAAAACTATTTAAGTGAAAAAATTACGGAAGTTGTGATTAGTGTTCCTGCTTATTTTAATGCACGTCAAAGACAAGATACAAAGCGAATTGGAGAATTATTAGGTGTTAAAGTAGAGCGTTTGATCAATGAACCAAGTGCTGCAGCTATCGCATGCCATATGGACGATGAATATGAAACATTCGTTGTTTTTGACTTTGGTGGTGGAACCTTAGATGTTTCAGTTGTTGACTGCTTTGAAAATGTGATTAGTATCAATGCGATCAGCGGAAACAATCATTTGGGTGGTACAGATTTTGATCGTGCTATGGCCGAATATTTTTGTTTGAAGAATGGATTAAACTATAATGTCTTGAACCCTTCTTTTCTACAAAGCATATTGCGTGCTTGTGAACAAGCCAAAATCAAGTTAAGTACACAAAGTGTGGTTGAAGTATCTTTAGTTCATTTAAATAAGAATTATAATTGTATATTTGATGAAAATGTATTATTCAATATTACACATTCTCTACTAGAATCTTGTAAGAATGTGATTGGTAAAGCTGTTAAGGATAGTGGTTTTTCAGCAAGTGAACTTGATAGTTTGATCCTTGTAGGAGGCTCAAGTCAAATGCCGGTACTTCAACATTATTTATCAAACGCTTTAAATATTCCTGTATTAAAAGAAGAGAATATGGATTCTTTAGTTGTGTTAGGACTAGGGAAATATATTGGCATTAAACAAAGGGATGAAAGTATTAAAGACATAGTTGTAACAGATATTTGTCCTTTCTCTTTAAGTACTTCGACATATAACGAACAAAATCCAGACTTAGAATTATCAACCGTGCTTATTCCTAAAAACTCGGTTTTACCGACTAGTAAAAAGATGACTTTACGTACGGTACATAAGGGACAAACTAAAGTCAATATTAGTGTGTTTCAAGGGCAAGCTATGTATGCCAAGGAAAACTTATTTTTAGGCCAAGCTTTTATTCATGTTCCTAGAAATATGCATGATTATGAATCTTTTGATTTAATATATTCGTATGACATCAATTCCATGTTGTATGTAGAAGCTATTGTGCATTCGACTAAGGAACATTATATTTTTAGAGTATCAAAAGGTAATGTATTAGAAAAAGTAGATGCTTCTGTTCGTTTGGATTCCATTAAAGAAGTGTCTTTAGCTTTATACCAAAATAATGAAGTGGATACCTTGCTTGCTCGTATTGAAAGAATCTATCAAGAGGTGGATGAGCAAACACAAGATTATTTAATGCGACTTCATGCAGACTTTACAAAAGACATGGATACTTTGATCAACAATATTCAAAAAAGAAAACATCTTATCAATCAAGTTTCACAAATCTTAGATCAGATTGAAGAAAGTCAAAATGTAGATCAATTAGATATCTTTAGTCAAGAAGAGAATGAAGAAGGAGAGTATTTGGCATGAATTGTTGGGAAGTATTAGGAATTGAGCCTACAAAGGATAAAAAAGAAATCAAGAAAGCTTATGCGAGACTTTTAAAACAGTATCATCCGGAAGAAAATCCAGAAGAATTTAAACAAATCCAAGCGGCTTATCAACAATGTCTACATCTAGATCATGAAATAGAGTCTGTTTCATACGAACAAAATATAGAAAGTAAACAAGATATTATAACACCACCCATTTCAATAGAAGAAGATACAATCCTTCCTCCACCCATTCCTAAAGTAGAGACTTTGTTTGTGAAAAATGAAGAGGATGTAGTTGTATATCAAGATATATTGAATTCGATTGAAAGAAGTTTGCCTAAAAAGATTGGTTCTAAAGAAATTGTACAGGTATTTACTGATTCTAAATTTTTGCCGTATTTAGAGGATGAATTGTTTTGTAGAAGATTAGAAGACATCTTTTTATCTCGTCAATTAAAATATGTCAAAAATCCAAGGGATTCGGTTTATATCTATTTAGGAAAATATAGTATGTCTAGATTATCGAGTATTTTGGAATATTCGAATGTGCCATATTATAAACGTCCTGCCTTTGTAGCTTTTATTGTGATTAGTGTCATTCTTGTAGAATTGATCTTAGGCATAGTTTAAGAATCGCAAAAAAATAAACAAGAATCCTTAATTGTAAATAAGAAGGCTAGAAATAGCCTTTTTATTATGGTAATGTTTAATCATGAAAACATATTTAACTTTAGAAAAATCAATCACTCATAAATCGAATTATGATGGATCTTTATATAAATCTTATGTAACTTCCTTTTTTTCATATACAAAATCACATCACACAATCAATGATTTTTATGATGAAGAAGGAAATGTATATATTCCAGAAACTGTTTATATATACGAATCAAAGAAAGATCCAGACACAAATGAAATCTTTGTCCGAGCAGAAGTTGAGTTTGAAGGTGATATGGATTATCTTCTAAATAAAACACTCTATTTTAATGAACCTGAATGGTTTCATGATTTGAGACATGAAAAGATCAATAAAATTGTGTGCAGCTATTCGGATTGGGATATATGTGATTTAATCGATGATAAAACTAGTGACAATCGAACTATAAATATATCTATATTTGATACTGGAATGATTCAAATTGAGGATTCTTTGATTTCAACCTATCAAGTGGACAAGACATATATTCAACAATTCTTTGAAGCTATGAAAATAAATCTAGGTAGTGAAACTACATATGAACCTAGATATGTTGGTGGATGGTCTAGAAGTTTTACTTTGTATTGTGAAAATGGAAATGTGTTTGAATATCATGGCAATTATTGTACAGAGCCTGATGAAAAGAATATTACGACAAATATAGTAGAGGAGTTACTCAAGAAATGTCAGATAACAATTTAATTTTAGAAGATATAAAATCCAACACATCTTATTTAGATGGTTCTATTTATAAAACATATATCACCAATCTCTTTTCGTACACAAAAGCTCATCATCGAATTCAATATCTTTATGATGAAAATGACAATGTGCATTCAGTTGAATTGTATGAAATTATAGATCGTAAAGTAGATCCGGACACAAATGATTGTTTGATTCGTGCTGAACTTGAATTTGTCGATGATGAAGATATGGATTATCTTCTAAATAAACCACTCTACTTTAAAGAACCAGAATGGTTTCATGATTTAACACATGAAGAAATTGTACAATTGGATTGTGTATTTGAAGAATATGAAGATGTTTTAGGACCACTTATTGAAAGAAAAAATATATCAATAAATGTGGATGGAAAGATTCAATTGGACTCTAAAACATATCATGTATCGGAATCGATTATTCAAGATTTCTTTGACGAGATCAAAATGAATATGGGTAGTGAAAAGACATATAAGCCAAATTTATGTGGTGGTGAAAGTAACCAATATATTTTACATCTAAAAAGTGGCAAAGTCATTGAATATTCAGGTGATTATGCATTGTGTGATGGAACTCCATATGGATTTGAACAATATACAAAAATGATTGTGGATGATTTACTTAAACAAGTGATTGATTCTTTTTGAGATTTTTTATAAGCTATTATTAAAGGAGAAATTATAATATGAAATATGGATTTGGAGTCGATATTGGTGGTACTACAATAAAGATTGGTTTATTTACAGTGGAAGGGAAATTGATTGAAAAATGGGAAATTCCTACTAATAAAACAGAGAATGGAAAACATATTCTTACTGAAATTGCTGATTTTATTGATCGTACTATTGAATCGAAAGACATCGATAAAAATGATGTTTTTGGTGTAGGTCTAGGTGTACCAGGACCGGTCAATAAAAATGGGGAAGTAAATGGATGTGTAAACTTAGGTTGGAATAAATTCAATGTCGAAAAGGAATTTAATGAAATTTCTGGTTTTAATGTAAAAGTTGGAAACGATGCCAATGTGGCAGCCCTTGGAGAAATGTGGCAAGGTGCAGGAAAAGGTTATCAAGACGTATTGATGGTTACACTTGGTACTGGTGTTGGTGGCGGATGTGTTCTAGATGGAAAGATCATTTCTGGAATGCATGGAGCTGGTGGAGAAATTGGACACATGCCTGTAAGGGATGATGAACCAACTGCTTGTAACTGTGGCAATCATGGTTGTTTAGAACAATATGTTTCAGCTACAGGTATTGTCACTCAGGCTAAGAAAACTTTAGAACGAGATACTCGTAGTTCGAGTTTACGAGACTATTCATCTTTAGAAGCCAAGAATATTTATGATGAAGCTAAAAATGGGGATGAAGTTGCCAATGAAATTGTTGATTTAACTTGTAAAATTTTAGCTAAATCACTCGCACAAGTATGTTGTGTAATGGATCCAGAAATTATCGTGATTGGTGGCGGTGTTTCTAAAGCTGGAGAGATCTTAACTTCAAAAATCAGTACTTTCTTTAAAGAGTATGCATTCCATGCATGTGAAAACACACCTATCGTTTTGGCGAAACTTGAAAATGATGCTGGAATGTATGGATGTGTAAAATCATTGTTTTAACTCTACTAAAAATGCAAGGCTAAATCCTTGCATTTTTTCTATAGTAATGGTGAAAAGATACGAATAATGCTTAAGAATAAGCCTTTCACAATATTGACATGTGTATCTTCTACTTGAATTTTTTTACACTTTTCCAATGTGTCCATAAAGTTTAGTTTCACATCTATGATCTTCTTTGACTTATATAATAAAGTGCCATTCTCAAAATGTAGATATAATGATCTGTAATCTAAGTTGATTGTTCCTACTGTGGCATATGTATCATCACATATAAAGACTTTAGAGTGTACAAAACCAGGTTCATATTCATAGATTTTAACGCCACCTTGAATCAATTGCGCATAATACGTTCTACCCATATCATGTACGATTTGTTTATCGGCAATACCTGGCATAATGATTCTAACATCCACACCTTTTTTAGCCGTATGAATCAACGTATTGATCATTTCAGAATCAATAATTAAATACGGTGTCATAATATACACATAGTTATTGGCATTATTTAATAAGTCTTCATAAACAGATTGACCTGTTAGTTCTTCATCTAATGGTGTTTCTGCATAAGGAGCAATATAGCCATCATATAAAGTTTCATCTTCAATAATTTCACTTTTAAATACCGTATAATCCTCATCTTCGTGGCGCAACGCATTCCAGTTTGTCAAAAACATGACTAAATAAGACCATACAGCTTTACCTTTAATGCAAATGATATTGTCCATCCAATGACCATACTTAACTTTCTTATTAATATATTCATCCGCTAAATTAGCACCACCACTAAAGGCAACCTTTCCATCAATAACCATGATTTTCCGATGATCCCTATGATTCATGATCGTATTGATAATAGGGGAGATTCGATTAAAGGAAACGGCTTTAATGCCTTTTTTCTCCAATTGTCTAGCATAAGAAGCAGGAAGTGTACCTAACGATCCCATATCATCATACATGACACGTACTTCAACACCTTGTTTGACTTTTTCTTCTAATATAGAAAGTATAGAATTAAACATAAAACCTTCTTCAATAATGAAGTATTCCATAAATATGTATTTTTCTGCTTTTTGAAGTTCTTCTAACATTACATCAAATCCATTTTCACATGGAGCATAATATTCAAAGACGGTATTACGATAAAAAGGGTAGCCTTCTTCAGATAGAAAGGCAAGTTGGGATACATAGTCTGGATTTTCATTACGGATTTCATCTATAATCGATTCATCTTGGATATAATAAGAAGATGCCTTTTTTTGTTCTTGAATGATATTTCGAAATGTTTTTCCAAATAATAAGCTTATTAACATCAATACATATACAAATGTACCAAATACAGGAAATAAAATGATTAAAAGGATCCACATTAAATCGGAAGACAGGTGTCTGCTCGTTCGAACGATATTTAAGACAATTAAAACAGATAGAATGTGCAATACAACTTCAATGAATACAAATGACGTTGTTAGCCATTTGAATAATATGCAATATAATCCAACTTCACCAAGTGCAATAATGACTAATGGAATAATTCTACCTAACCATATTTTTAATTTCATACAATCAACTCATTTCTGCATAGAGTAATATACCATTTAAACTAAAAAGAGCCAACAATAAATGTTGACTCAAAATATCTTTAATAGAGGAGAGAACTAGAATGTTAGTGTTTGAGGAGTCTAGTTCTCTAATCGACTGTTAGATGAATTATAACATATGAGGTAGTTGGCGTTATTTTCATATGCTAAAAATTATTATGTTGGCGTTTGAAGTCATCTAACTAGGCATATTATAACACGTGAAAACGAAAAATATAATGACATATGTCATAAATTTACAAAATTATTGTAAATAGAATGAAAGCCAACACTCTGAAAGGGTAAGAAAGAGTGCTGGCCATTTGGAATAGGCTAGATAAGATGTGAGTAAGGGTTCTTACCTAGCATAGCATAGTATAACACTATGTATACGATTGTGCAAAAAGAATATTAACATTTGTTTCTTTAACTGATGGTTTTGCCTAATATATAGCGTGATTATATATTTTATTTTTTGATTATTCTATAGTTATAGAACCATAAAAAACAATTTTTGTGATTTTTGCAGATTCGTTATACCATACAAATCCAACGGCACCACCCGGTAGTTCGACAGTTGTAAAATCGTAAATATTCCAAATGTCGCTTATGTAGCGCTTTTTTTATGTCAAATTT
>NZ_CAKVJB010000031.1 GCF_934754935.1 uncultured Holdemanella sp.
TTTCCACAAGCTATTTTATTATACCACCAATGATTCATATTTTTCTATTTACCATGCATTTGCAAAAGAGGAGCTATAAATAAAAATAGTGGCTTAAAGCTTTTTTGACTTTAAACCACTTCTTCTGTAGAATTCTACATTTCTTGGGATTTGCGAAAACTAAGAATCGATTTAAATAGATCTCCATCCGTTTCAATCATAAATGTACCATTCTGTACTTCTGTAAAGCTCTTCACGATGGCTAGTCCTAAACCACTGCCAGCTTCATGTCTTGATTTATCTCCACGGACAAAACGTTCGGTAATGTCATTGTTAAAATCAAGCGGTGCTTTCGAAGTGTTTTTCATTGTGATCACAACCGAATTGCCTATATCTTTCACATCCAAGAATACACGTGTGTTTTCAAGGGCATACTTAGAAATATTCGTAAATAAGTTTTCAAAGATGCGATACGTCTTATTTCCATCCAAAGATACAATCACATCCTTTTCAGGCAAGTGAGTCACTAACTGAAGGTTTTTAGTTTGTAGAAGCTCTTCATTTTCAGCACATACCTGCTCAATAAATTCAATGATGTTGATATTCGAATATTCTAAATCAATATTACCACTATTGGCTTTAGATACCTCAAATAAGTCTGTAATTAAAATGCTTAAACGATCTGTATATTGATTCAATCGTTCTAAATAACTCTTTTTATCTTTCTCACTAATATTAGGATCATTTAATAATTCTACATAATTCTTAATGCCTGTTAATGGGGTTTTTAAATCATGCGATACATTTGAAATCAATTCTGTCTTTAGATTTTGTGACTGTACTTGTTCTTTTACAGCTTGTTCAAAACCATCCTTAATTTGATAGATATTATTATTTAAAGATTGGAATAATCCAGAATCTGCAGGTTTGATATTTTCAAAATTACCACTCGATAAATCTTCAGTCATATGTAATATGTCTTGATATTGACCTTGAATATTTTTGATTTTCTTATAGCCCACAACACTAATGCCAATAAGAGCTGTGACAACTATAAAGAAAGAGAAGAATGGAATGTTAAGCAATGAAATAAAGGCAAGAATCAAAATTAAACAAGTCGAGAAAATAATATACTTTTTAAGAATCTTATCTGATAAATCCGTTGAAATAATTCGTTCTACTTTGTTTGAGAAATAAAGAATAAATTTACCAACCAAAGTTCTATGGAAGAACCAATCTCTTATGGATGTCGTAAATTGGCATTTTAACCAATATACAGATAATCCAATAAAGAATAGTGTAATGGACCATGCAAGAATGTTAGTAAAGTATACGATTGGTTGACCAAACTCAATATGATATCGATTTAAGATGTTTAAGAAAGTTCCTTCAATGGAATAGGTAGTTAATATGCATGTACCACTAGCTAGTAGGGCATCGACAACTAGGAATAAAAAGAATGCAGGTTCAAATAACCAGTTGTTCACATGTCTAAAGATATAGGCTTCCTTTTCATATACATATTTATTAAGAAAGATATATAGAGCGATAATGGCACTACAAATCAAGAAGGCTGTCACAAAGAAATAGGCATATTGATCACCATCTAGTTCTAACAAGTCAATAAGACTTGAATTGTCGTAATTTAAAACAGTCGGAATATAGAATGTTAATACGACATCACTTGGCATATGAAGTGTATAGCCTGGAAATGGCTCTCCTCCACAATAATAAGTGCCACTACAATATTCATAATACTTTTCACTATTGGCATTAATAAGATTCACAATATCATCTGTCGCATTTAGAGTGTTGGAATCTAATGTTTCATAATATCTAGTGTCCTTTTTCTTGATATTCACATCAAAGTTTTTTAAAGTGATTTTATTTTGAATATCACACTCATAATGAAAGTTCCCATCATTTTCAAATAGATTCTTTGCGGTAGAAATCGCAACATTTAAACTTTTCTTGATATCCTGCTGAATATTATCAGGCGTACCCTTCTCAAATGTGATATATTCATACTTTGGATCTTGTTCTAATTTTTTGGCAAGGATAAAAGCCGTAAGATACTGTTCTAAAGATTCTGGCATCTTTGATGGAGTGGCTGAGGAAACATTTGGATAAAAACTTGTTACTACACAAGAACTAATGATGCATAAAACACATAATATCGTTAAAAATATAT
Organism: uncultured Holdemanella sp.; assembly: GCF_934754935.1. Taxonomy (GTDB): domain Bacteria; phylum Bacillota_I; class Bacilli_A; order Erysipelotrichales; family Erysipelotrichaceae; genus Holdemanella. Next base: position 2,171 of record NZ_CAKVJB010000031.1, read on the forward strand.
TTTTCTTTTTCATTGTATATTCTCCATTTTATAGCCCTGTCCCCATACAACCTTAATATAAATAGGCTTTTTAGGGTTGGACTCAATCTTTTCACGCAATTTACGAATATGAACCATAATCGTTTCTGTATTGATTGCTTCTTCTTTCCAAACTAATTCATAAATTTGTTGGCTAGAAAAGACTTGTCCCGGATGGGAAATCAATAGTTTTAAAATATCAAACTCTTTTGGCGTTAATTTAATATCCTTTGAATTGAGTGTTACTCTTTTTGTCGTATTATTCAATGTAAGATCACCAATCACATACTCATCTTCACTTTTTGTCTCATTCTTTAAATTTAAGATTTGCTCGTACCTTCTTAAATGAGAACGCACTCTTGCGACAAGCTCCATACTTTGAAATGGCTTTGTGATATAGTCATCGGCACCAATGTTTAGCCCTGTAATCTTATCGATATCTTCACTTTTTGCACTTAAGAATAGAATGGGAAAGTCATGTTGTTTTCGAGCTTCCATCACCATAGAAATGCCATCCATAACAGGCATCATAATATCTACAATGGCTAAATGAATATCGTTTGTTTCAATCTTTTCTAAGCCTTCTTTTCCGTTTGCCGCAAGAATTACATTGTATCCTTGATTCTTCATATAAATTCCAATGGCTTCACGAATCCCTTGTTCGTCTTCTACCACTAATATTGTATGTTCCATAAAGTTCTCCTTTTAATAATGTAAATAAAATCCGATACATGCACATAATATGCCAATGTATAACATAATTATAACCACCTTTCAATAATTTGAAACAACTGCGTAAGACCATAAGAATAGGCAATCAAAGATAAGGGTTTACCCAAAAGAATGATCCAGACAAACTTTTTAAGTGACATATGTGTCAGTCCTGCCAACATACACAAGATGTCATCAGGAGCGCAAGGTAAGAAAATGGCTAACATAAAGAAAGTATCAAATTTCTTTTGATCATACGTATACTTTCTATATTTGTCGTAATCTTTCTTTTTACATAATTTTAAGATCATTCTTTGACCATATTTACGAACAAGTAAAAAGATACATATGGATCCGATACAAATACCTATGTAGTTATATATGAATCCATTGATTGCTCCAAAAGCTGTGATGCCCAAGGCACTTGATGCACCACCGGGAATAATAGGAATAATCACTTGAATGATTTGTAGAAGAATAAAAAGTAGGGGTGCAAGTATGCCTGCTTTAGAAAGAGTCGCTTGTAGAAGCTGTGGATTTGTGAAGTATCCTTGTGAAAAGAAATACACACAAATAAGAATCATAAGGATCAATCCAAAGTGTGTTATGTTTTGTATGTTTTTATTTGTCATAAAGTATCACCATGATTACTATAACGAATAATTATTAAGTATCTTTAGTGATAAATCTTAAGGTTTTCTAAATAATTGAATCAAAAAGTTGGAAAAGTTGTCAAAAATGGCATAAAAAAGGTTGGAAAAGTGGATGAGAATAGGGGAATCGAGGTTGGAAAAATAGTATAAATCGTAATAAATGCTTTATATAAAAGGAAAACAAAAAAACTTGTGTCAATTATACACAAGTCTTATTTATAAGTTTTGTATGTACGAATAAGCAATGGAAGTTCTGCCACCAACATGCCAATCCATCCAGCTAGATATGAGTATGGTAAGGCCTCAATGCCGAGATGGAAATGTAAGACCAATGGAGCAGCCACAATAACTCTTACACCCATATTCACTAGACTTGAAATGAGTGTGATCTTTAAATCGCCAATGCCTCTAAAGAAGCCTTGGATTCCATTGGTGAAGGCTGGAAGAATATACATGATGGAAATTAAATGAAGATAAGTAACTCCATGCATAATAACTTCTTCATCTTGTACAAATAAGTGCATTAATGGTTTTGCGAAGATAAAACATACTAGAAAGATAAATATACCGTAGATGAATTCTAAAACCATTCCGCAACGAAATCCTTCCTGCATACGATCTTTCTTTCCAGCTCCCTTGTTTTGTGCCATTAAAGCCGTCATAGAGTGGGCAATGTTTTGTTCAGGGGTATACGCAAAATCATCAATTCGATTGACGGCCGTAAAGGCAGCTACAACCGATACACCCATTGTATTGACAATCATTTGAATGCCAAGTTTTCCAAGTTGTATAGTCGCTTGCTGCATTGCACTTGCCCAGCCATACGCGATGGTGCGTTTTAATAAGGAAATATCAAATACCAGCCACTTTTTACCCAGTTGTAGAAGTGGCACTTTCTTTTGGATATATAGAATGCAGAATAGGCAACATAAAGCTTCACTAATAACGGTGGAAATAGCACAGCCTTGACTTCCTGCATGTAAAACAACCACAAAGAATAAATCTCCAAAGATATTTAGAATGGCACTGATAATTAAGAAATATAGGGGTGATTTACTATCGCCTAAAGCACGTAGTGTACTCGCAAAAAAGTTGTATAGAAAGGTAAAAACTAAACCTGCAAAAATGACTTGAAGATAGGTAGTTGTCATACTTAAAATGGATGGATCTACCTGCATAAATTGAAGTATTTGTGGTGAAAAAAATATGCAGATCAGTGTTAATACAAGTGAAAATACAAGTCCTGCAAGTAGGGTTGTGCTCATTTGTCGAGATAATTTATCATTATCTTTGGCCCCGTAATACATGCCAATCAATATTCTTGCGCCCATACAAAGTCCATTTAAGAATAGGATAAAGAGTGTCGTAATTGGATTACAAATTCCGACTGCCGCCAAAGCTTCTTTTCCTACAAAGTGCCCTACAATAATACTATCAACGGCATTGTATGTTAATTGAAATAAGTTGCCTAATACCAAGGGAATGGTAAAGTGAACTAGCATAGGCATGATTTTGCCCTGTGTCATATCTTGTGTCATACTCAAACTTCCTTTATTAATTTGGTTTATATTTTGCGCTTTTTTAACCAAAATTTCAATATTATGTTAGAATAGTCTCATGAAAATTTCAGTAGAACAATTAAAACAATTAAATAAAGAAGAATATATCTTAATTGATATTCGTGATGCCGAAGAAGCATTTAAAAATCCAATCGAAAATAGTGTTGTATTAAGTGGGAAAAGTGTTTTATCAAAAGAATTTGATGCAACTAAAAAGATCGTTGTCGTTTGCGCTCAAGGATATGTCAGTGATTTTGTTGCGCAAAAACTGCAAGAAAAAGGATATGATGCGTATAGTATAGATGGTGGGTATGTTTCGATCGTTATGGATAAGATGAACACAAATGTATCGGACGATTTTTGTGCTCAAGTCGAAAGAAGTATTATTAAAACGTACCGAAGAAAAATTTGGTCTAAATTTACGAAGGCCATCCGTGATTATGAGCTTGTCAAAGAAGGCGATTGTATTGCGGTATGTATATCGGGTGGAAAAGATTCAATGTTGATGGCGAAATGTTTTCAAGAACTACATAAACATTCACCCGTTCATTTTGATGTGAAATATATTGTGATGGATCCTGGTTATTCAAAAGAGAATCGTGATGTTATTGAAAAGAATGCCAAAAAATTAAATATACCAGTTGAAATCTTTGAGAGTGATATTTTTGACAATGTTTTTAATATTGAAAAAAATCCATGTTATATATGTGCAAGAATGCGAAGAGGTCATTTGTATAACTATGCCAAGAATTTAGGGTGTAATAAAATAGCTTTGGGACACCATTATGATGATGTGATCGAAACGATTTTAATGTCGATGTTATATGGGGGACAAATTCAAACGATGATGCCAAAGCTACATTCCAATAACTTTAAGGGTATGGAAGTTATTCGACCTTTGTATTTAATTCATGAAGATGATATTAAGGCTTGGGCTAAGCACAATGATTTGTATTTTATTCAATGCGCATGCAAATTCACAGAGGCTTGTGCCAATGAAACGTGTTTAACACAATCGAAGTCAAAGCGTTTGGAAATGAAAAATTTAATCAAGGAATTAAAGAAAGTGAATCCGTTTGTGGAACAGAATATATTTAAGAGTGTAGAAAATGTAAGTCTTAAAACGGTAATTGCCTATAAGGATGATAATGCAAGACATCACTTTTTAGATACGTATGATGAAGAGGGAAATGAATAGTTTCTCTCTTTTTCATTTTATTTACAAAAATGTAATAATTTACATTGACTATTTTTCATGACGCTCTATAATGGAATTATTGTGGAGGGTATGTATTATGTATAAAACAGAAAGCTTTAAACCAGATACTTTTAAACCAGCTCGTTTTGAGTCAGATGGAAAAATCACATTGTCAGGAAAAGAAATTCCATATCATACAATTTGTGAAGACAATGTTATCTATGGACCTGATGGAAATCCAGTCGCATCCATTTTTACTTATGCCTATTTTAGAAGTGATGTAGAAGATACATCGAATCGTCCAGTTGTCTTTGCGTATAATGGAGGTCCTGGATCTAGTTGTATGTATGTGCATGCTGGGTTCTTAGGTACACGTCGTATGCAGTATGATGAAGTGGATCGTGAAAGTGCGTTTGGACCTTATAAAGTCATTGATAATCCAGACTGCTTGATTGATGTTGCGGATATCGTATTGATTGATCCAGTTGGAACGGGATATGGTGTATTGATTGATGAAAGTAAGAAGAAAGATTTCTTTGGCATTGAACAAGATGCAGAAGCCTTATTGACAGTGCTTGAAGCTTGGGTTCGTCGCTATAATCGTGGCTTGTCACCAAAATATTTATGTGGTGAAAGTTATGGATGTACTCGTAGTGCAGTTGCTGCTGGAATTGCCGCAACTATGGGAAGAGAAAGAGGTTATGGCATTGCCTTTGATGGTATTGTGTTCATTGGAAATACGGTTACTGTAGGTAAATACTTTGGTGAAGGCTTACCTGTTGAAACAAGTGTATTGGGATTCCCAACATATGCAGGTGTAAACTGGTATCATAATCACCCAACAAATCAAAGTGTAGAAGAGTGGGTGAAAGAAGCTAAGGATTTCGCAGATCATGATTATGTACTTGCACTTTATAAAGGAGAAGCTATTTCTGAAGAAGAAAAAGAACATATCTTAGAAAAGGTAAGCTATTATACAGGTGTTTCTAGAGAATACTTGATTCGTCATGGCTTAAAAATTGATGATGATGATTATCGTCAAGAAGTGTTAAAGACAAAAGGAAAAGCTGTATCTCGTTATGATGGTCGTGTGACTCGTCCTTTATTAGAGCCTGAACAAGATGAAATTAAAAAGGCATTGTGGGATGATGCGACAGCCGATCGTTATGATACATTCTTCTATGCAGCCTTTACAGGTGATTTACTTCCAAAATTAAATGTAAAATTAGATCGTAACTTTATTCCAGGAACGGATTATTATATGCATTGGAATAAAGAAGAAAAGAAAGGTACAACCGGAGAAGAATTGCGTTATGCCATGACACGTCGTCCAGGAATGCGTGCCTTCTTTGCGAATGGATGGTTTGATCTATGTACTGAATTTGGATATGCATGGCACACAATGGATCATGCAGGACTACCAAAAGACCGTGTATTCTGGAAAGGATACCAAAGTGGGCATATGATTTATCTTGGTGAAGATAATGTTCATGAATTATGTTCAGACATTCGTGATTTTATTCTTGGTAAGAATCCTAAATCTCAATTTTAATAATTGGCTCACTTTGGTGAGTCTTTTTTTCTTGTGATGATAAATAAAGGAAAAATAGTGGAAAATAGTGGAGAAATAGTGAACTTTTAATGGAAAAAACAGCGTTCTTTTGATGTGATACATAGCTTAATGAAATTGGTTTTTTGAAAGACTCCGTAATGTTTCAATGAAACATTTCTTATTATCGTTAAAATATACAGACAAACATTATTAAAATTCGTGAAATATACCGGTAAAACATTTTTAAATTTCGTTAAATATGTGTGTTGAACATTTTTAAAATTCGTTCTATACTTTTGATAGAGGTTAAAATATATGATATTTAAGAGAAAAATATATGATGATTTACTTAAATGGAAAGAATTGTCTAACGGAAAATCCGCAGCATTAATCGAAGGTGCTCGTAGAATTGGAAAGAGTACAATTGTTGAGGAATTCGTGCGAAATGAATATGATGATTATTTAATATTGGATTTCGCATTAGAAAGTGAAGAAGTTAAAGATAACTTTATTAAGAATATTGCAAAATTAGATGTTTTCTTTAGAAACTTATTCTTGTTGAAAGAAAAATCTTTAAAAGGAAAGCGTTGTGCCATTATTTTTGATGAAGTACAATTTTTTCCTGTCGCAAGACAAGCGATAAAATATTTAGTAAAAAATGGTAGATACGATTACATTGAAACGGGTTCTTTGATTTCAATCAAAAAGAATGTGAAAGATATATTGATACCTTCTGAAGAATATAGAATTAAAATGTGGCCTATGGATTTTGAAGAATTCTTATGGGCAAATAATGATGATTTCACATACCCTATAATAAAAGAATCCTTTGATAGTAGAAAACCATTAGGTGATGCAATTCATAACAAGATTATGACGAAGTTTCGTGAATATCTAGTGGTTGGAGGAATGCCACAAGCGGTAGAGGCTTTTGTGAATGGTGAAACATATGAACAAATTGATTTCGTAAAGAGAAATATTTTGAGTTTATATCAGGAAGATTTGGCAAAATATGATGATGAAAATCATGAAAAAGCTTCTGTTGTATTTAAAACAATTCCTGAACAGTTAGAAAATAAAAATTCACATTTTAAAATGTCAAAAGTGGATAAAAACGCAAGGTATCAAAATTATATAGACGCGATTTCTTTCATATCTGAATCCATGATTGGAAATGAGTGTATTAATGTTACGCAACCAGAAATATCTTTAGAACTTTATGCAGATCGTAGTAATTTTAAATTATATATGATGGATACAGGCCTATTGGTTTCTATGATTATGGCAAGTTCTTCTACAACAGAGGATAATATATATAAGTCATTGATCTTTAATAAATTGAGTATAAACCAAGGTATGATTATGGAAAATATGGTAGCTCAAATGTTAAGAACAAGCGGACATGAGTTATATTTCCATGAGTATATGTATGCTTCTAAAGGCAAGAAAGAACAAAAGTATGAGATTGATTTTATCACATTACGAAAAAAGAAGGTTTGTCCAATTGAAGTTAAATCTTCAGGCTATAATTCACATAAATCATTTGATTATTTTATTGAAAAATACCCAATTAAAGTAGAAGATAGATTTATAATCTATACAAAAGATTTGAAACAGGAAGATGGAATCAATTATATTCCACTATATATGACAAGTTTTATTTAAAAAACCGTTGGATTACTCCCTAACGGTTTTCTTATAAGGCATTTTTGTACGCATATCCTTTAATCGATCTAATGCCGCAAGTAAAGTATCATCTTTTTTCGCAAAGTGGAAACGAATATAGCGGTTTTCTTCTTCTTTAAAGAAACTAGATCCAGGAACGGCAGCTACACCCACATTTTTAATGAGATCCACACAGAAATCTAAATCTGAATCGTAACCAAACTCACTAATATCGACCATGACATAATAAGCTCCTTGCGGTTCGGTATGTGGAATATTTAATTCTTTTAAACCATTGATGAATAAATCTTTCTTGTGTGTATATAGCTTTTGAAGTTCATCATAATAATCCTCATTAAATTCAAGCCCTACAACGGCAGCTTCTTGAAGAGGCGCAGCAGCACCAACGGTTAAAAAGTCATGTACTTTCTTGATTTGTTCGATGATATTTTCAGGCGCAATACAATAACCTAAGCGCCATCCTGTAATAGAATACGTTTTAGATAGGGAGCTACAAGAAATGGTTCTTTCAAACATACCAGGTAAAGAGGCAAAATATGTATGTTTGTATGGTGCATATACAATGTGTTCATAGACTTCATCTGTAATCACATACGTATCATATTTTACGGCAAGACTTGCGATATATTCCAACTCTTCTTTTGAGAACACTTTTCCACAAGGATTGCTTGGATTGCATAAAATCAAAGCTTTGGGATTTTGTTTAAATGCATTTTCTAATTCTTCTTTATCAAAGTTGAATACAGGTGGATGTAAAGGAACATAAATAGGATCAGCACCACAAAGGATAGTATCCGCTCCATAATTTTCATAGAATGGGGAGAAGACAATCACTTTATCGTTTGGATCACAAACACTCATCATGGCTGCCATCATAGCTTCGGTACTTCCACAAGTGACAACGATGTTTTTGTTTGAATCTAAATCTAGATGCATATATTTCGATTGTTTCTTGGCTAAGGCATCTCTAAAGTTTTGGGCACCCCAAGTAATCGCATACTGGTTAAAGTCTTCATGGGCAACTTGTTCTAGTCGATGCAATATTTCTTTTGGTGGATCAAAATCAGGAAATCCTTGCGATAGATTGATCGCATCATATTGATTTGCGATTCTTGTCATTCGACGAATCACAGAATCTGTAAATGTCTCGGTTCTTTTTGATAATTCTTTCATAATCACACTTCCTTTTTTCATTTTTTGCATTGTATCATTTTTTTGGGGATTGTAAAATAAAAACGAGGTGATATTCGATGGAAAAATCTAAAGTATACTATACGGATTTTCATACCCGTAAATTAGGTGAGGGTTTATCTACAAAACTGCAATTGTTGGCGAAAAAAGCAGGAATTGCCGATTTGGATCTAGATGGAAAGTTTGTCGCAATCAAAATGCATTTTGGCGAATTAGGAAACATTGCGTATTTACGACCAAATTATGCACGCGCTATTGTGGATGTGGTAAAAGAATTAGGGGGAAAACCATTCTTAACGGATTGTAATACAATGTATCCAGGATCAAGAAAGAATGCCTTAGAACACTTGGAGTGTGCCTGGCAAAATGGCTTTACACCATTAACTGTAGGATGTCCCATTTTGATAGGAGATGGACTAAAAGGAACGGACGATGTTGAAGTACCAGTCGTTGGTGGAGAATATTGTCAAACAGCTAAAATTGGTCGAGCTATAATGGATGCCGATGTCTTTATTTCTTTGACACACTTTAAAGGTCATGAATCGACAGGATTTGGTGGAACCATTAAAAATATTGGTATGGGATGCGGGTCGCGTGCTGGTAAAAAAGAACAACACTGTTCAGGTACTCCTCATGTGGATGAAAAATTATGTCGTGGTTGTAAACAATGTCTTAAAGAATGCGCAAATAATGGATTGGAATATGATGAAACAACACATAAGATGCATATCAATGAAACAAATTGTGTTGGATGCGGCCGTTGTTTAGGTGCATGTAATTTTGATGCGATTTCATTTAATAACTACAATGCGAATGAATTATTGAATAAGCGTATGGCCGAATATACAAAAGCCGTTGTGGATGGTCGTCCTAATTTCCATATTTCTTTAATTGTGGATGTTTCACCAAACTGTGACTGCCATGCCGAAAATGATTTACCAATTTTACCAAATATTGGAATGTTGGCATCTTTTGATCCACTTGCCCTAGATCAAGCCTGTGTTGATTTATGTATGAAGGCAAAACCAATGCCAGGCTCACAATTAGATAAACATCTACATGATCCAAACTTCTGTGATCATCATGACCACTTCACAAATTCTACACCTGAATCGGAATGGAAATCTTGTTTGGAACATGCACAAAAGATTGGCTTGGGAAATCGAGAATACGAATTGATCGAAATGAAATAACAGTAGCGATTAAGCTACTGTTTTATTTAATATACGCACTAAAATTGGAATAATAATCAATTGAATGATGATACCTGGAAGGCAAGTGACAAAGCTAGCACTCATAAATACAGATAGTGTATAGCCTTGTGTACTTAGTACAAATGTGTTGATGAAGCCATTCACGATTCTTCCTGCAAGCATCGCGATAATTAAACTCATGTATAGTTTAGACATTTCGTTTTTTAAAATGATGTGTTTTTCACACAAACCAGTAACTAAACCATACACGGCAAGTTCAATCATCATTTGAGGTAAAATCATTGCGGGAGGCATTCCAGTTATCATACTTGAAAGAAAGGGTGTAAAAATTCCACATGCCAAACCATAGGGGGCTCCACAAAATAATCCACAAATCAATACAGGAATGTGCATTGGTAAAAATACACTACCTCCATTTGGGATCATGTGAAAGGCCATAGGAAGTAATACGCCTATCGCAATGCATAGAGCACATGATACTAATTTTCTTGTTGTACTTTTCATAATCTAAATCCCTCATTCTTAAAAAACAAATTCTTTTAAACGAGAAAATGCTTCTTCTACTAAGCTTTTTGGTAAAGCTAAATTCATTCGAATCGTATTTGGATTCATAAATGGACGGCCATCTTGCCAACATACACCATAGTGAACACCTTTCTTTAAAAGTTCATCCATAGTGATATTATGTGTATCTAAATATTTTGTACAGTCTAGATACAACATATATGTTCCTTCTGGCTTTATGAGCTCAATATCTTTGAAATTGTTGTGGATAAAATCAATCGCATAATCTACATTATTCGCAATGACCTTATTAAGCTCACTAACCCAATCTAATCCATCCCTGCAATAAGCACCAATAAGGGCATGAACACTTAATATGTTAGGTGAATTATAGTGAGATAAAGACGCTTGTTTGTTTAATCGATCACGAAGATATTTATCATAAATGATGTGGTATGAGCCTACTAAGCCTGCAAGATTGAACGTCTTACTTGGAGCATAAGCCGCAATCGTTCTTTTCTTGGCATCCTCATTTACAGATTGTGTAGGAACATGGGTATTTTCTTTACGAACTAGGTCCGACCAGATTTCATCACTAAAAACTAAAACATCATGCTTTTTACAGATGTCCATGAATTTTTGGATTTCTTCCTTTTTCCATACTCGACCCGTTGGATTGTGAGGAGAACAAAATACCGCAAAATGAATGTTGTATTTGATGATTTTTTTCTCAATATCCTCATAATCAAGAGACCAGTTATCTTCTTTTATTAATGGACTATCAATAATTTTTCTTCCTAGATTATTTAATGTATGAATAAACCCAATGTAACATGGGGATTGAACTAAAATAGGTTCGCCACTAGCCGTAAAAGCCTGTAAAGCACTTGATAATATACCAAGAACACCATTTTCATATCCGATAGCTTCTTTATCTACATCGATGCCATGTGTTTCTTTTTGCCAGAACTGAATGGCTTTATAGTAATCTTCTGGCATTTCAAAATAACCAAAATGAGGTTCATTGATGCGGTTGATCATTTGTCTTTGAATATTTTCAAAAACTGGATAGTTCATATCCGCAACCCACATAGGAATCTTAGAAAAATTTGGATCTACCTCTACATCTTTGATAGGTAATACATCAAGGGCAAGGGCATCATGTCCTTGACGGTTTAATAGTGTTGTAAAATCATACTTCATAAAAAGAATCTCCTTATTAACTTAATAATATAATTTGAAAAATGAATATGCAATTTGATATTTGCTTTTTTTCTTGTTGGTTTTGTGGGATGATTAGATTAGAAAGAAGGAATGCACATGCGCACAAGATTCTATAATGCACAAGTACTCACAATGAAGGATCTTAATATTTTTTCAGGTGAGGTTTGGATAGAAGATAATAAAATTTCATATGTAGGAAAATCTAAAGAAACATCTGTTCATTTTGATCGAGAAATAGATGTACAAAACAATTTAATCATGCCTGGATTCATTAATGCACATACTCATTCTGGAATGACATTTTTAAGATCGATGGCTGATGATATGCCACTTCAACAATGGCTCAATGAAAAAGTATTCCCTATTGAAGCTAAATTAACGCAAGATGATATTTATTATTTTTCTAAGCTTGCGATTTTAGAATATTTAACGAGTGGAATTACCACAAATTTTGATATGTATTTAAATCCAGAAGCCATTGTTAAGGCAAGTTTGGACACAAAATATCGTACAGTCTTATGTGGAGCTGTTAATGATTTTTGTCTATCTGTAGAAGATGTAGAACGTTGTTTTAATGAATATAATCAAGAAAATAGTTTGATTTCTTATATTCTTGGCTTTAGTCATGAATATACCAACTCCAAAGAAAAGATTGAACAGGTAGCGGCTTTATCGCATAAATATAAAGCACCTGTTTATACACATCTTAGTGAAACGGAATATGAGGTATCCACATGTAAAGAAAAGACAGGGCTAAGTCCTGTTGAGTACTTATGTGATTTAGGTGTATATGATTATGGTGGAGGAGCCTTTCATTGTGTTCATATGAGTGAACATGATTTAGATTTATTTCAAGAAAAACATTTAAACGTCGTCACAAATCCTGCGTCCAATCTAAAACTAGCTAGTGGTATAGCACCCATTCAATCGATGCTTCAAAGAAATATAAATGTATGTCTAGGAACAGATGGCGCGGCAAGTAATAACTGTTTAGATGTGTTTAGAGAGATGTTTTTAGTGACAGGACTAGCTAAATATAAAGAGAAGGATGCTTCTGCAGTCGATGCCTATGAAGTATTAAAAATGGCTACAATCAATGGAGCTAAAGCTTTAAATTTAAATTGTGGTGTACTTGAAGCTGGAAAGTTGGCAGATTTAATTATTTTAGATCTACATCAACCGAATATGCAGCCAATGAATAATATCGCAAAAAATATTGTATACAGTGGATCTAAATCTAATGTAAAATGTACCATGGTCAATGGTGAAATCTTGTATGAAGATGGACGTTTTCATGTAGGTTTTGACATTGCATCCTTATATGATGAAATACAAAGAAGAGTAGAAAGGTTAACACGATGAATATACAGATTTTTGGGAAAAACAAGTGCTTTGATACAAAGAAAGCACAACGCTATTTTAAAGAAAGAAATATTAAGTTTCAGTTCATCAATTTAGATGAAAAAGAAATGAGTAAGAAAGAATTTGAAAGTGTTATGCGACAAGTAGGCATTGATTCCATGATCGATCCAAAAGCTAAGGATAAAGAATTGTTGACAATGTTGAATTATTTATCAGATAAAGAAGATAAAGTGTATCTCAATCAGCACATATTAAAAACGCCAATCGTGCGCAACGGCAAATTGGCGACAGTAGGCTATGAACCAAACGTTTGGAAAACCTGGGATTAGTTTTTGTATAAGAAACAATCTTTTTCATGTGAATAAATCACACCAATGGCTTGAAGATAGGAATATATGATCGTACTTCCTACAAACTTCATGCCTCTTTTTTTTAGATCATTTGAAATGGAATCTGAAAGAGCTGATGTAGTTTTGTTCGTTTCATAAATAATCTTTCCATGCGTAAAAGTACATAAATAATTGTAGAACGTTTGATACTCTTCTTGAATGGATTTAAAAATCTTCGCATTTGAAATACTCGCTTTGATCTTTAATTTGTTGCGAATAATATTTGGATTATTTCTTAATTGTTCTATTTTCTCTTCATTAAACTCGATCACTTTATCAATGTCAAAATCTTCATAAGCCTCTTTAAAAGCTTCTCTTTTATTTAGAACACACTCCCAGCTTAGACCGGCTTGAAAAGATTCAAGTATCAACATTTCGAATAGATATCTTTCGTCTGTATTCAGTTTTCCCCATTCATGATCATGATATTCAATATATTTTGGATTGTTTAGATTACACCATGTACATCGTTTCATGATTTCATTTTAAAGTAGAAAAAACGTAGATTCAATGATAAAATTGAATCAGTTGGTTATTCTTACTTGAGAATAACGGAAAGGATTTTATGCAAGATTCATTTGGACGAAATATAAATTATATGCGAATTTCACTAACAGACAGATGTAATTATGCTTGTTACTACTGCAAGCCAGACATCTCAAAACACCTTTGTCATTCGGATATATTGACGTATGAACAAATTTTAAATATTTGTAGATGTGCCATTTCTTTGGGAATCACTCGATTTAAAATCACGGGTGGAGAACCCACACTTCGTAAAGACTATATTAATTTTATTCGTAGATTAAAAGAATTGGATGGCGTAGAACAAGTGACTTTGACGACAAATGGAAGTTTATTTTCGTTCTCTGATTTAGATGAACTCAAAAAGATTGGGCTAGACTGTATTAATTTTTCAATTGATACACTCGATGAATTTGAATATTTAAAGATTTGTAAGAAGAATGATTTGAAGAAGGTGTTGTTGAATTTAGAATATGCCTATAAGATTGGTATTTCGGTGAAAGTAAATTGCGTTGTCGATAGTCTATTTTCGTTTTCTCGATTTGAATCTATGTTAGAACTCATCAAAGATAAAAAGATTGCGTTACGCTTTATTGAATTGATGCCACTAAAATATAGTGATCGAAACACAAAAATGATTGAATTAATTGAATATGTACAAAAGAATTACACATTAAATGTGTATGATAAAAAATTAGGTAATGGCCCAGCACATTATTATACGATTGGTGATTATCAAGGTTATATTGGCTTTATTGAAGCATTACATAATAAGTTTTGTGAAGACTGCAATCGCGTACGTTTAAGTAGTGTAGGACGATTGAAATTATGTTTATTTCATATGGATGGTGTGGATTTAAAGCCGTATTTAAATGATTTGGAAGAACTTCAGAAAACGATGGCTTTTTGGATTTTCAAAAAACCTAAAGAACATCATTTTGAAGAAGAACATTCGTCGACGGTGATGAATGAAATTGGAGGATAAAATGGAATTAACACATTTTGATGAACATGGAAATGCACGTATGGTCGATGTAAGTGAGAAGAATATCACTTCTAGAAGTGCTTGTGCGGTTGGAAGTATATTGGTAAATGAAGAAATTCTACATAAAATTGAACAGAGTGACATGAAAAAAGGAGATGTATTAGGCGTAGCTCGTATTGCCGGAATCATGGGTGTAAAAAAGACGAGTGAATTGATTCCTTTATGTCATCCTTTAATGATCAATAAGGTCAATATTGATTTTGAGATTGATAGAGAGAATTGTTTGATCTATGCCTATTGCACTGTTAAATGTAATGGAAAAACGGGTGTAGAAATGGAAGCTTTGACAGGTGTAAATATTTGTCTTTTGACAATTTATGACATGTGTAAAGCTGTAAGTAAAGATATGGAAATCAAGAATGTACATTTGGTTTCTAAATCAGGAGGAAAAAGCGGAGATTTTGTATGGAAGGAATAATTAAAGCTATTTGTATCAGTGAACAAAAGGGGACGGAAAAACATCCAGTTCAAGATATTGAAATTATTGAGAATCATGGACTAGAAAATGATGCGCATGCAGGTAAGTGGCACCGCCAAGTTTCTTTGTTGTCGTATGAAAAGCGTGAAGAATTTAAGGCTAAAGGTGCTAATGTAGAAGATGGTGCCTTCGGAGAAAATTTACTTGTATCAGGTATTGAATTTACAAGTTATCCTGTGGGAACACAATTTAAAATTGGTGATGTATTACTAGAACTGACACAAATCGGTAAAAGCTGTCATTCTCATTGTGCAATCTATCATCAAGTTGGTCAGTGTATTATGCCACATTTAGGTGTATTTACACGTGTAATACATGGCGGCCACATTTGTGTTGGGGATAAAGTAGAAGTCATTGAAAATAAGGATTCAAGAATGCGTGTAGCCGTATTGACATTAAGTGATAAGGCTAGCATTGGACAAAGAGTGGACAAAAGTGGTCCGCTAATTGAAAAAATCATGACAGAACAAGGCTACAATGTGACAAGTGTGACAGTGATTGCGGATGATGAAAATGAAATTATCTCGCAATTGATCAATTTAAGTGATCGTTGCCAAAATGATCTAATTTTAACAACCGGCGGCACAGGACTTAGTGTTCGTGATGTGACGCCAGAAGCCACGATGAAAGTCATGACAAGAAATGTTCCAGGTATTAGCGAAGCGTTGCGTTATGAATCGATGAAATATACAAATAAGGCGATGTTGTCACGTGGAGTGAGTGTATTAAGAAATAAAACGTTGATCATTAACTTACCTGGAAGTCCTAAGGCAGTTAAAGAAAGTCTAGATATTATTTTAGGCCCATTAAAACATGGCTTAGAAATCATGAAAGGTGAAGCGAGTGAGTGTGCAAGGAAGTAATTTAGATCTAACTCCAATCTGGATATCTTTAAAAACTGCAAGTATTACCATTGTGATCACATTTATCCTTGGATTACTTGCCGCATGGTGGATTTATTCAAGAAAGAATGAAGTATTGAAAATGGTCTTTGATGGAATCTTTACATTGCCTATGGTTTTACCACCTACTGTAGCAGGCTTTTTCTTGTTGATGATTTTTGGCGTGAACCAGCCCGTTGGAAGAGTTCTTATGAATGTATTTGGCATTCGCATCGCATTTAGTTTTAGTGCCACTGTGATTGCCGCTGTGGTGATTTCATTTCCACTTATGTATCGAAATTCTAGAGGAGCCTTTGAACAAGTGGACACAGATTTAGTATATGTCGCAAGAACTTTAGGTATGAATGAATGGAACATTTTCTTAAAAGTATTGATACCTAATGCCTTACCAGGAATTATTAGTGGTGGTGTACTTGCTTTTGCGCGTGGCTTAGGTGAGTTTGGCGCAACCGCAATGCTTGCGGGAAACATTATTGGTAAAACTCGAACACTTCCTGTAGCTGTTTATAGTGAAGTGATGAGTGGAGATATGGAATCGGCTGCCTTTTATGTATGGGTGATTATAGGTATTTGTTTTACAGCTGTGATTTTGTTGAATCTATATCAATTATGTGTTCGAAAGAAAAGGAGTTTCTAAATGTTGGAAGTACAAATCTATAAAAAACTTGCAGAATTTGATTTAGATATTTCTTTTCAAATTGAAGACAATATTCTAGGGCTTATGGGAGCTTCGGGATCTGGAAAAAGTATGACATTAAAATGTATTGCAGGAATTGAGACACCAGATCAAGGAAAAATTGTATTGAATGATCGTGTTTTATTTGATTCAGAAAAGAAGATCAATATTCCTATTCAAAAGCGAAATGTAGGCTATATGTTTCAAAGCTATGCTCTATTTCCGAATATGAGTGTATATGAAAATATTAGTGTGGGATTAAAGGCTAGAAAAGTAAAAGATGTGGATATTGTGGTTAAGAAAGTAATGAAACAATTTCAAATTAGTGAACTAGCTTCAAGATATCCTAAACAATTATCGGGTGGACAAAGACAAAGAGTGGCATTAGCTCGTTTAATGGCTTATGAACCAGATGTTTTATTGTTGGATGAACCATTTAGTGCTTTAGATGAAGATTTAAAGGAAGGTTTATTAAAGGAGCTAAAAAGTGAGCTTCAAATTTCAAAACCAGTTATTTTTGTATCGCACAATAAGGAAGAAGTGAATTATTTGTGTGATCTGAAATATAGAATTAAAGAAGGAGAACTTGTGTGAAAAAAGGTTTAAGTATTTTATTGGCTGGAGTCATGACCACGAGTTTATTTGGTTGTAGTTCAAATGAACCAAAAGAACAAGTAAAGCTTACAATTGCGGCAGCCGCCAGTTTGGAAAACGCATTTGAAGATGAATTGATTCCAATGTTCGAAAAAGAATATCCAAATGTAACGATTGAAGGTGTCTATGATAGTAGTGGAAAATTACAGCTTCAAATTGAAAAAGGATTAGATGCCGATGTATTCTTTAGTGCAGCTACAACACAGATGAACGCATTAAAAGATGAAGATCTAGTAGATGCGGATTCAATTTCAAATGTATTAGAGAATAAATTGGTATTGATCAAAGGAAAAGACAGTACTACAACAGTTACTGGATTTGACAATATTAGTGATGCTTCCATTATTGCGATTGGAGATCCAGAAGTAGTTCCGGCGGGAAGCTACGCAAAGGAAGCTTTGACAAATTTAGGTGTATGGGATTCGATTCAAGATCGTTTAAGTTTAGCCGGAAATGTAACAGAAGTATTATCTCAAGTTGAAACACAAAATGCACAAATTGGTTTGGTTTACGCGACAGATGCTGCAAGTAGTGATAAAGTAGAAATAGTGGCAGAGTGCGATAATTCATTATTAGCTACACCAGTACTATATCCAGTTGGTCGTGTATCGAGTACAAAACACAAAGATGAAGCGGATTCATTAATTCAATTCTTAAAGAGCGATAAAGCTTTAAAAGTATTCAAAAAATACGGATTTAAAAAAGGAGAATAAGATGAAATTAATCAAGACTGAGGAAGCCGTAGGGCATGTACTTTGTCATGATATAACACAGATCATTAAGGGTGTCACAAAAGATGCCCTTTTTCGTAAGGGTCATATTGTGACAGAAGAAGATATTCCTTTATTATTATCAGTGGGGAAAGAACATTTATACGTTTGGGAAAACGACGAGAGTATGATGCATGAAAATGATGCAGCTATGGTTCTACTAGATATGTGTAAAAATGACTACATGTCTTATGGTGAGATCAAGGAAGGAAAAATTGAACTAAAAAGCGAGATTCATGGCTTGTTTAAAGTGGATCGTAAGGCTTTATTTACGGTAAACTCATTTGGACAGATGATGATCGCAACAAGACACTCAAACACAGTAGTAAATCCGGGGGATAAACTTGCGGGTATGCGTATTATTCCTTTAGTAATTGAAAAGGAAAAAATGGATAAAGCTCGATCATTAATCACATCTAGTATTCTTGAAATTAAACCATTTGTATTAAAAAAAGCAGCTGTAATCACAACGGGAAGTGAAGTATATAAGGGAAGAATTCAAGATACATTTACTCCAGTTATTCAAGCTAAATTAGCTGAGTTTGGTTGTGAAATGGTATAT
The DNA here is from genome assembly GCF_934754935.1 of uncultured Holdemanella sp. GTDB lineage: Bacteria > Bacillota_I > Bacilli_A > Erysipelotrichales > Erysipelotrichaceae > Holdemanella. Next base: position 21,044 of record NZ_CAKVJB010000031.1, read on the forward strand.
CATGCGATTTGTGATGACGATGATAAAATGGTGACAGAAAAAATCAATGAAGCTTTAAATCAAGGAGTAGACATTGTTTTATGTACGGGTGGAATGAGTGTGGATCCAGATGATCGAACGCCACTGGCAATCAAGAATACAGGGGCTAATATCATTAGTTATGGTGCTCCAGTTCTTCCAGGGGCTATGTTTTTACTTTCCTATAAAGGAGAAGTTCCAATTGTTGGCCTTCCAGGATGTGTTATGTATGCCAAAAGAACGGTGTTTGATTTAATACTTCCTCGTTTACTTGCCAAAGATGTAGTGACATATGAAGAGTTATGTGATTTAGGGGAAGGTGGATTGTGTCTAGGTTGTAAGGTGTGCGCATATCCTAATTGTGGATTTGGAAAATGAGATATAAGTTAAAAATTCAAATTGGTAATAATGAGCCAAATTTTGGCAAGGGTGTTGTAGAATTGCTGGAGTTATGTGATAAATATGGCTCTCTATCAAAGGCATATAAAGAAATGGGAATGTCAAATTCAAAAGCTTGGAAAATCATCAAAAGAGCCCAAGAAGATTTAGGTTATGAGCTTGTTCATACGACAAGTGGTGGAAATCATGGTGGTGGCTCTGAATTAACTTCAGAAGGAAAAGCATTGGTTCGCAAATATAAATTGTTTCAAGAAAAAATAGAAATGTATTCTGAACAAGTATTTAAGGAAGTGTTTGAAATTGAATAAAGAAGAAGTATTGATTATTACTTTTAAAAGTATTCAAGATGTTCTTGATTTGGAGTCTAAGACAAAAAACGGGCGTATGATACCTGTTCCAAGTTGTGTTAAGGCAGGATGTGGCATGTGTTTTATGTCAAAAGATTTGGATGAGGAAAAGTGGAAACTCTTTTTAGAAGAACAAGGTGTTTCATATGAGGATATAGTAAGGGTGAATTTTTAATGAACGAAAAAATATATTGTAAGAGTGGTGGGTGTAGTGCTAAATTGGGTGCAAAAAAATTGAGTCACATACTAGAAAAAATTGATTCATTTAAAGATGAAAATGTTTTGGTTGGTTTTGATTCAAGAGATGATGCTGCTGTGTATCAAATTGATGAAAGTCATGCGTTTGTATCCACGTTGGATTTCTTTCCACCCATGGTAGAAGATCCATATTTGTATGGTCAGATTGCAGCTACAAATGCACTAAGTGATATTTATGCGATGAATGGTACGCCAAAAACAGCTTTAAATATTGTATGTTTTCCAGATAATGAAGATTTGAATATTTTAGGTAAGATTATTGAAGGCGGAAATAGTAAGTTAGTTGAAGCTGAGTGTGCTTTGGCAGGTGGACACTCTATTCGTGATGATTCCATTAAATATGGGTTAAGTGTGACGGGTCTAGTAGATCCAAAAGATGTAAAGAAAAATAATGGTACGCAATGTGGAGATGTTTTGGTTTTGACAAAGCCTTTAGGTGTTGGATTGACATTAAATGCGTTACGTATGGACGATTGCTCAAAAGAAATGCAGGAAAAAGTATTTAAAAGTATGACCACGTTAAATAAGTATGCGTGTGATATTTTAAAAAAATATTCCGTGCATGCCCTAACCGATGTAACAGGCTTTGGTTTATTGGTTCACTTAAATGAGATGTTAGATGAAAAAAATAGTGCGGTGATTTATAAGGATTCAATTCCATATTTTGATGACTGCCAAAAGTATGTCGAAGAGTTTTATTTAAGTGGAGCAGCACAGACGAACCGCAATAGTGTAGAGGGTAAAATCAGTTTTGATTGTGATTTCTTTACAGAGGAAATTTTATTTGATCCACAAACGAGTGGTGGCTTATTGGCAAGTGTATCTAGAGATGATTTGGAAAAGCTAAAGAAAGATTTTATGGAAAACAATCTTGAATTGTATGTTGTGGGTGAAGTCATTGAAAAAAATGAATATAATGTATATGTGAGAGGTATGAAGAGATGAAAACTTTAGATTGTAGAGGATTGGAGTGTCCACTTCCAGTCGTAAAGACAAAGGAAGCTTTAAAAGATGAAAATGCAGTTTCAACAATTGTGGATAATGAGATTGCGGTTGAGAACTTAACAAAGTTTGCGAAAGTAAAAAATTATACAGTAAGTTCTAAAAAAGAAGGTAAAGATTATATTGTTGAAATTTCAAAGGGTGATGAAGAAGCAGATTTTGAAGTAGAATATACGTATGCAGATTGTAGCTTGGCTAAGCCTAAAATGGTTGTGGTTTGTGCAAGTAATGTGATGGGTTCAGATCCAGAATTAGGTGCTTTATTGATGAAGTCTTTTATCTTTTCTTTGACAAAACAAGATGTATTACCAGATGAAATGATTTTTTATAATGAAGGTGTTAAAATCACAACAACTAAAAATGAGACTTTAGAAGATTTAAAATATTTAGCGGATAACGGAGTTGAAATTGTTAGTTGTGGAACTTGTTTGGATTTCTTCCATTTAAAAGAAGAACTTCAAGTGGGTTCAGTCACAAATATGTATGATATTGTAGAAAGAATGGAGAAGGCTGATAAAATTATCAAGCCATAATGGATATGAAAAAGTGTGTTATTGTGCGTGGTGGAGGAGATATAGCGACAGGGACAATATATAAACTTGTAAAAAGTGGATTTCAAGTATTGGTGTTAGAAGTTGAAAAGCCAAGCGCAATACGAAGAAATGTGGCTTTTTGTCAGGCTGTGTATGAACAAAAATTCACGGTTGAAGATATAACTTGTGTTTTAGTTTCAACGATAGAAGAAGCTAAAAAAGTGATGGCTAAAAATCAAGTTGCCATGATGATTGATCCCAAGGGTGAAATGATTTCTAAAATAGAGCATTTCGCCGTGGTCGATGCGATTCTTGCCAAGAAAAATTTGGGTACGACAATGGATATGGCACCGATTACGATTGGTTTAGGTCCTGGTTTTTGTGCAGGAAAAGATGTGCATGTGGTTGTGGAAACGATGCGTGGACATAATCTAGGAAGATTGATCTATGAGGGATGTGCTTTGCCAAATACAGGTGTTCCTGGAAATATTAAGGGATATTCAAAAGAAAGAGTGATTCATTCTCCTTGCACAGGTATTTGTCATAATGTAAAAAAGATTACAGACATCGTTGAAAAAGGAGAAATTATTGCGTATATCGATAAAACTCCTGTATATGCGAGTATGTCAGGTTTACTAAGAGGTTTGATTCAGGATGGATACAGTGTAACTTCTGGATTTAAAATGGCGGATATTGATCCTAGAGAGGATGAGTATCAGAATTGTTTTACAATTTCTGACAAGGCACGCTGTATTGCCGGAGGTGTTTTGGAGGCTATTTTACATGATTTATCTTGATCAAGCTGCAACTAGCTTTCCTAAATTAGAGGAAGTTAAACAAGCTGTAGTGAGTGCATTGGATGTGGCAGGAAATGCGAATCGCAGTTCCAATATGGATGCATCGCGTTTAATTTTTGAGGCAAGAAGAAATGTTGCCAAGTTTTTTGGATTATCGGATTTTCATCGTGTCATTTTAAATGGTGGAAATACCGAGAGTTTAAATACTTGTATTAAAGGAATTTTAAAAGAAAACGATCATGTGATCACTACATATGCGGAGCACAATAGTGTGCTTCGTCCTTTATATGAGTTAGAGGAAAAAGGTATTATATCTTTAACTGTTTGTTCGCCTTATTTGGAAGATATTAAAAACCAAATTCAAGATAATACGAGAATGGTTATCATGACACACAGTTCAAATGTGACAGGTGAAATCTTTGATGTGGATTTAATTGGAAAATATTGCCATAAATTAGGTATTCTTTTTATGGTAGATGCTGCTCAAAGCGCAGGTCATATTCCTGTATCTATGGAAAATATAGATGTTTTATGTTTTAGCGGACATAAAGGCTTGTTGGGGATTGGAGGCATTGGTGGTTTTTGTCTAAAAGATATAGAATTAAAGCCTTTGATTTCTGGTGGAACAGGCATAGATTCTTTTAATCTACATATGCCTGAGGCATATCCAGAACATTTAGAGGCGGGTACACAAAATCTTGTGGGGATTGCGGCCTTAAATGCGGGTATAAAGTATGTTTTGGAAAATCAAAAAGCGATTATGGAAAAGGAATACTTTTTACTTCAAAAATTATATGAAGGTTTAACTGGTTATGTAGAGTTTTATTCATCTTTAGATAATTCTACGCCTATTGTGGCAATCAATATTCCAGGTAAAGATAGTGCTTATGTAAGTGATGTATTGAATTATAAGTATGGTATTGTGACGCGTTGTGGTGCGCATTGTGCGCCATTGATGCATAAACATTTAAAGACAGAAGAAAGGGGAATTGTTCGTTTATCTTTATCTTTTCAAAATGCACTAGAAGAAATTGATTTTGTGATACGAGCGATTCGGGAGATTTCAAATGATTATTAGTGTGATTGGTTCGGGTGGAAAAACAACGTATATCCACAAATTAAAAGATAAATATGTTTCTTTGAATAAAACAGTTTTAATGTGTACAACTACGCATATGTTGATTGAAGAAGATACATTAGTAGATCCTAGTTATGATGAAATTATGCATAGAATTAAAACTTATGGATTTTGTCATGCGGGAAACAGGTGTGATGAATTTAAAATTGGAGCGTTAGATGAAGATTTGTTAAATCAATTAAAACAAGTTGTGGATGTGATTTTGATTGAGGCGGATGGTTCTAAACATTTGCCTTTGAAGTGTCCGAATGTGAATGAACCTGTTATGGATCCGGATACAGATGAGGTTGTATTGATTTCAAATTTAAAAGGGTTGAATAAGCCTGTAAAAGAAGTTGTGCATCGTTACGAGCTTACAGATTTAGATCCAGATGAACTAGTAACCCCTAAAATCATGCAGGATTTAATTCGTGTTTATTTAAAGAAATTAGATAAGTCTGTCAAAATCCATGTGAATGGGGACATAGATTTATATACGCGTTGTTTGAAGGCTTTATTAGAAGAAAATATCGATGTGGATATTCTTCAAAAAGAATGGTTTAATATGCAGCCTAAGCTTGTGATTTTAGGCTGTGGACATGTGAGTCAGTATTTGGCTAAGATGGCAAGTATATTAGAATTATATACAATTGTGATCGATAATCGTAAAGAGTTCGCTAATGTAGAACATTTTCCTTTTGCCAATGAAATTCATTGTATGGAATATGATCAAATGGATGCAGTATTACCAGAAGAAGAAAATACTTGTTATGTGATAGTGACAAGAGGGCATAAGGATGATAGGCTATGTCTAGAAAAGACATTGTGTAAGCCACATTTATATTTGGGCATGATTGGAAGTAAAGGAAAAGTAAAAAAGACTTTTGATGCCTTGATTGAAGAAGGATATTCTAAGGATGAATTATCCAATGTGCATGCACCAATCGGTTTAGATATTAAGGCACAAACGCCTGCTGAAATATCGATTAGTATTTTGGCTGAGCTTATTGAAATTAAAAACGCAAAGTTTAGTTCAAGTGTTTCTAAAGAATTATTAGAATCCAATGTTCATGGAACTTTATGTATCATCATTGATAAAAAGGGTTCAGCACCAAGAGGTGTTGGTAGTATGATGTTGGTGCATAAAGATGGAGTGATCGATACGATTGGTGGGGGAAGAGTAGAGTACCAGGCTATTCTAGATGCCAAAGAATGTAAAGAAGTTATGATCAAGGAGTACGATTTATCCAATGCAGAAAGTGCTACACTTGGTATGATTTGTGGTGGATATAATAAAGTCTTGTTTATACCGGTGTAAAGAGGGTGTTGAAGTTGAAGAAAAGAAGAAGACGAGTCAGAAAATCAGCTATTTTTGTGATTGTAGTATTACTTTTGATTATTGCGTTGTTGATTTCGATGATCGCAAAAAAAATAAGTGATAAACAAGTAAGTGAACCTAAACAAGAAAAGATAACAGAAACAAAAAAAGAGAATAAGAAGGAAGAAACAAATTTACCAAAGGTGAAAAAAATAGATCAAAGTGGTGACCCATATGAGAATACAGTAACGGTTTCGGATTTAGATTCGATTTATGTTCTTGTGAATAAGTATTCAGGATTACCAGCAGATTATGAGCCTAGTGATTTAGTTCAGGTGCCTTCCAGTGGTGAAAATGAGAATGTACGCATGCGAAAAGAAGCGGCAGAGGCATTTGAAAAGTTGATTGAAGCCGCCTCTGATGAGGGGTTCATTTTGAATGCTTGTTCAGCTTATCGTTCTTATGCATACCAAACAGATTTGTTTAATAATGGAGCTGCAAGCTATGGCGAAGAGTATGCGGATCGTTATTGGACAAGACCGGGATATAGTGAGCATCAGTCCGGATTAGCAGTTGATATTCGTATGGACAATGATTGTAGTGATTTAGATGTGGTTCGATACAATTCACACTATGATTGGTTGTTAGAAAATATGCATACGTATGGCTTTATTTTGCGTTATCCGGATGATAAAGAGGATAAAACTAAAATTGCTCCTGAAAGCTGGCACTTACGTTATGTAGGTGTAGATTTGGCAACGTATTTGTATAAAAATAACTTAGCGTTAGATGAATATTATGGAGCTTAGGCAATCGTTGGATTGCCTTTTTTTGATTTATCAAATGGTATATTGTATACTAAAAATGACGTATATAAAGGATAAACACATAATGATTAATAAAAAGATAATAGTAGGTGTAAGAAATAAGGATGCGGATGCCAAAAAAGAGCTTATTTCATTGACCAAAGATCATTTGGTACAAACAATTTATAAGCGATATATTGGCTTAGAAGAAAAAGAAATCAATGATATTTTACAGGCAACCTATACTTATGCCTTTACACATATGGATAAATTGAGTGATGATAAGAATTTTTTAAAATGGATCACAGTCTTGTTGAATAAACAATTGCGTGAGTATATGCAGGTAAAAGAAAATTCGGGTGTGACTACAGCTTTGCGTGAACTTCCTCAATATAGACAACCGGATGTGGATGATTGTTTAAATGAGATGCCAGAAAATCAAAAGACGGTGACAATCATGCATTGTTTAGGTAGATTGAAGGAGAAGGATATTGCGAATCGTTTAAAGATGAGTGAAGAAGGGGTGGCTCGTCTATTGAAGAGTGGTAAACAAAAAGTGAAAGATGTGTTGGAAAAGAAGTAATAGTCATGGGCAATCGATTAGGTTGCCTTTTTTATTACCTTAACTTTGTAAAAAATGTATAACTACAATTGAATTTTTGAATAAATTGTTGAAATTTCCTGTATTTATGGGAG
>NZ_CAKVJB010000032.1 GCF_934754935.1 uncultured Holdemanella sp.
GTACGGTCTGCGATACCCCATAATTCACCCCATCCGATAGGTTCAGAGAAGTGGTATTCGATATCACTTGTACCATTTGAGTAGTGTGCTAATTCTTCAGGATCATGGGCACGTAAACGAATGTTTTCTTCGTTGATACCTAAATCTTTTAAGAATTGAACACAGTTTTTACAATAGTATTCAAACCAATCTAAATCGGTTCCTGGTTTACAGAAGAATTCAAGTTCCATTTGTTCGAATTCACGCGTACGGAAAATGAAGTTTCCTGGTGTGATTTCGTTACGGAAACTCTTACCAATTTGTCCAATTCCGAATGGTAATTTTTTACGCATTGTTCTTTGTACGTTTTTGAAGTTGACAAAGATACCTTGTGCTGTTTCTGGACGCAAGTAGATTGTACTCTTGGCATCTTCTAATACACCTTGGAATGTTTTAAACATCAAGTTAAATTGACGAATGTTTGTGAAGTTTTTAGCGCCACATTTTGGACATGTAATTTCATGTTCAGCGATATATTTTTCCATATCTTCATTGGACATACCACCACAGTTAACTGTGTGATTGCTAGCTTCTTCAATCAATTGATCCGCTCTAAAACGGCTCTTACATTCTTTACAATCCATTAAAGGATCACTAAATCCTCCAACGTGACCACTGGCAACCCATACATTTGGATTCATTAAGATGGCACTTTGTAAACCTACATTGTGTTCACTTTCCTGAATGAAACGTTTCCACCAAGCATTTTTAATATTGTTCTTTAATTCAACGCCTAAAGGACCAAAATCCCAAGTATTTGCCAAACCACCATAGATTTCTGAACCTTGGTAAACAAAACCAGAGGTTTTCATGTGATTTACTACATCATTGAATGTCTTTTCGTTCATGTTATTTACCTCATTTCTTTTATGTATACAGACAAAAGGATACACTTACATATTATATCCCATTTATCAATAAATTTCTAGACTAAATACGAACACAAGGCATAAAGAAAAACCATGATTTCTCATGGCATGTTTTTAATCGCCCACTATAGCAGGGCCTCTCTCGTTTTTAATCGTCCACTATAGTAGGACCTCACTCGTTTTCAGGCATAACTACCTTACAACTTCATTATACGGCATTTTAAAAAATAGTCAATTTGCAAGAAAAATAAATTACATATTTATATATTTATTGCATGAAATTATGCAGCACTTAATACATTAACTTAATGCGTTGCAAGATAAAGAATCGCTTTCTTGTACTTCTCTAGCCTTTCATAATCTTGTTTTGTTGGTTCTTTAATTCTTGTGATATCAAGGTTGTGTAAAAGGTCTGCAACCTTTACCTTTTTAGCTAACTTAGATTTAGATATTCTTTGAATATATTCAAAATAAGATTCATCTTTTCTATGCGTTAATGTAATTACAGTATCTACAATTTCATTTGAGAAATGATTTCTTAATTCATCCACTGTAACACCAGTATCTTCTAATACATCATGTAAGTAAGCTATTGTTTTTTCTACATCTGTATCCATATAAGAAGCAACTGTTATGGGATGAAGGATATAATCTTTACCCGCTTTATCCACTTGTCCAGCATGTGCTTCTTTGGCGATTTGTAGTGCTAATTCTTGAAACATTACTCTAAACCTCGAATACTTTCTAAAAAACGAATACTTGGATAATTCTTGTGACTATGATACTCCATCCATTTGGATAGATAGATCAAATCGTCCATATTGAAATCAAAATGAACTTTCACATACTCTAAATTTTCTTCCTTACATTTAAATAAAGCTCGATATTTCTTTAATTGATCTACATTCCATTTTGGATATTGATTGTGATTGCACTTTTCGCATAAAAAGCCTCCATCTTTTAAAGATAATGTTTCAACCCGTGTATTTTGACAATGCACGCACCCATCCACAAAGGGTTGGATTCCTTCTTGTTCGATGCAATATTTTAAGACAATGCATGCCCAGAAATAGAAATCATCAAGCTTTTTATCGGCTGAATTCCAACAATCTAGTAATATGTTAAACAAGTTTTCTTCTTTTTTTGTTTTTGAGATCAAGTCATGTAGTACAAAACAACAACTCGATTTAAATAAATCTTCTTGAATGTGATAGTAATACTGAATGGTTTGTCCTTGTAGTAATAAAGGCATTTTTGTTTTATCTTCGATCATGAATTCATTATAAGAAAAGGGCTGTACAAGCCGTAAATTCTTTGAATTTTGCTTGAACAGTCCTCTTGCGTATAAAGTTAAAATGGAATTGTTAGTTAATACTTTGACTAAGCCATCTTTTTCTTTATATTCACTTACACTTAAAACAAGGGCTTGAATCTTAGTCTTCATCGATTTGTTCTAATTCATCTAAACCGAATTCTTTGATCTTGTTTTCATGATTACGCCAGTTCTTTTCTACACGAACAAACAATTCTAAATCTACACTGCATCCAAGCATATCTTTTAATTCTTTTTGTGCATCTAAACGAATCGAACGAATCATATTCGCTTGTTTACCAATCAAAATACCCTTTTGCGATTCACGATCCACAACGACCATCATTTGAAGATACATACGATTACCGCGTTTTTCTTTGCGTTCTAGAATAACCGCTACACTATGAGGAATCTCCTCATGCGTTTTAAATAAGATCTTTTCACGAACGATTTCACACATTCTAAAGTTAATATCATGATCCGATTTCATTTCTTCAGGAAACATTGGTTCGCCTTCAGGTAAGTATCCTTTAAATACGTGCAACAATTCGTCTAGATTATCTTTATCTAAAGCACTAATTGGAACAATATCATTAAAGTCATATTGGTTTTGCCAATACACTAAACGCTTCAACAATTGTTCTTTAGGCAATTTATCAATCTTATTCATAATCAACACGACTGGTTTATGAAGTGTTTCAATTCTTTTTAGAATGAATGAATCCCCCGTTCCAAAAGATTGTGTACCATCCACGATCCATCCGATCACGTCACAATCTTCCATAGCTGAATACGCATTTTTATTTAAAACGCGACCCAATTGTTGTTGTGGCTTATGAATACCTGGTGTATCCACAAACACATATTGACAATCTTCATGTGTTAAAATACCCGAAATATTGTTTCTTGTCGTATTCGGTTTATCTGACATGATCGCAATTTTTTCTTTCAGCAATGCATTCAATAATGTCGATTTTCCAGCGTTGGGTCTTCCAACAATGGCGATAAATCCTGATTTATAATTTTTCATCTTACCTCCGATTTAAAATAATTTGGGTATAAATACATATAACCCTATACATGCCGCAAGAATACTAATAATAAAAACAGCACCTGCAGCCATATCTTTGATATGTTTAGCTTGTTCAGTATGTTCTAATGAAATATAGTCTACACATCTTTCAATGCAGGAATTGATAATTTCACTAAACCATACAAAACAAATTGCACTTAGAAGCATCATCCATTCATGAATAGAACAATGAAACAAAAAGCCAAACACTATGACAATCAATCCAAAGATGCCTTGAAGGCGAATACTGCGATCACAAGTGAAAGCGTAAAACAGGCCTTGAAAGGCATATTTGAATCTACCTTTGAACCAATTCATCTAGAATTTTATCCTGTAAGGCAAACATGACCTTTTCATCTTCTTCCTTCATGTGATCATATCCCATCAAATGCAACAAGCCATGACAGAATAAGAAACAGGCTTCTCTACGAATCGAATGTCCATAGGCACTAGCCTGATCACGAATAGCTTGCACATTGATAAAGATATCTCCAAGTTCATATTGATCTTCATCAACCAGCATATCACTCATATCATCTTGAATCGCAAAGCTGATCACATCCGTTGGGCGATCCACATTTCGATAGTCACGATTGATTTCATGAATCTGTTCAGGTGTTACATATATTACAGATAAACTCCAATCTCCCTTTCTGTCTAACACCTGGCATGCACGTTCTAGTATGTTTTCAAAGTCTTTTTTGTATCGATAGACACTTCTATCTTTTGCGTTATTTATAAAAATTATTTCCATGCCTTGATTATACAATAAATTAAAAAAGAGTTCAAAATGAACTCTTACTTTGTAGTTTCTCTAAACATTTTTGAGAATGAGATTTCAATATCCTTATTCTGTTTAACAGATTCATCATCTACTAACATCTTAGTTAATAAACGCATCGCAACAGCACCTAAATCATATTCAGGAATGTTGTATGTTGAAATCGTTGGACGCATCATTGTTAGATATTTTGAATTTAAGATACATACAAGTTCTGTATCGTTAGGAATTGAAAATCCACTTTCTTTACATGCATTCATTAATGCAATAGCTTGTGAATCACGGAATGTGATAACCATTTGGCTTGGTTTATGATTCTTGTAGTAATCTGACAAGAATGTATAGCTTGATTTGTAGCTATCATCATAAGTTACATATTTATCAAAAACCAATCCTTTTTCAGCATAAGCACGATCTACACCAGCTTTTAATTGTTCCATCATAGAAAGATTTAATTTATCTTCTACCATAGAAATATCTTCGATACCCTTTTCGAAGCATTCATTGACAAATTCATAAGCCATACGTTCGAAGTTGATATATACATTTCCAACGTTTCCAATCTTTTGTCCTTTTAATTTACTTCCTACGACAACCATTGGAATTTGGTATTCATGTAAAACTTCCATTTCATCTTCTGAGAAGTTGTCATTAAATAAAATTACACCATCGACACGTGATTTAATAATAGATTCAATCACATCTTGCATTTTTGAGATTCCCTTACTTGTAGTATGGAACATGATGTTGTAGTTATAGATTTTTGCGACATCCATTAGACCATTTAAGATCTTCGCATTGTACGCAAATAACTTTTCACTCATCACAATTGAAATTGTAGTTGTTTTTGATAGTGCTAAACCTTGTGCAATCGCATTTGGTTTATAACCCAATTTTTCAATCGCTTGTTGAACACGCATACGTGTATCTTCACGCACTACATTACTATCATTAATAACACGTGATACAGTTGCTAATGAGACATCTGCCTCTTTGGCAACATCATAAATCGTAATTCTTTTCATTCCTATTCGCCCCCTTGTTAAATATTTTCTTCAATCCACTAAACAATGCTTCTGTAGCTTTACCAGTTACTTCTTCTGCTTTATCAACGGCACGAATAACAGAATCATTTGTACGAATTTCGTCTACTTTTTCATCCGCTCTATCAATTACTTTACGTAAAGAATCATTTTTTCTTAATGTTTCTTTTCCATATTTAAGGCCATCTACTACCAATCCAGCTGTGCCCTGTAAAAACTCTTTTCCAGCTGACATTGTCTGTTTAAATTGTTCACTCTCACTGACTTCAACCACTTTATCTTTTGTTGAAGAAAGAATATCTTTTGCATCATCCTTAGCTTGAGATAAAGCTTCTTTTACTTTTTCAGGATCTGAAGCATCTTTTAATAAATCACGCAAATCATCAAATAGCTTTTCAATCTTACTTTTTGCGTCCTCAATGATTTTTTCATTATCTGTATTTTCGGATTCATGCATTACTTCAAGTTCTAGCATCGATTCTTTTTCTAAATCATCAATTAATTGTTTTTCATCCATGTCATTCATCCTCCTTTGTTTCAATACTTTCTTTTCCAGTTTTTTTATTTTGAAACCATTCTTTGGCATTTTGTACATTTTCGCTAAGTGAACTCATCACACTCACAAACGCCTCTTTAGCACTCTGATTCACTTCATCCACTGTGGTAGAAATATTTTCTGCCGTTTTTAATGGTGCATCTAATTTTTTTAATTGATCATTGGCTGTATCCAATGTTTTTGATACTTGTTTTAAAGTTTCAATCAACTGTTTTAAAAACAAAATCAAATAAATTAATGCGATAACACCAACGATGGGTAAAACATATGAAAATGCACGAGCTAATGTACTCATAAAGATATCAAGACTCACAATACCACCTCAGAAAGATTATAACATGAACTTTCTAACTTATCTATTTATTTTGAAACTTTTTTCACAAATGTGTAAACGCTACAAAATAAAGGAAGTGATAACTAGCACTTCCCTAAATATATTCAATTGGTAACGCAATCATATCTTCCGTCAAATACATCTTTCGATCATATTGACACAAAATGATTCCTGGTTGTACTTCTTTATTTGGAATATCTTTTAAGGCAGAAAAATGTTTTCCCATTGACTTTGTAGGATTACCCGTCATTTTAATTTCAATCGGATATAGTTTTCCATCTTCATCAATCACTACATCAATTTCTCTTTGGTCACGATCACGATAAAAATAGATATTTGAAATAGTTTTACCTGCATTTAAATGACTTTTTAAGATTTCAGAAACGATAAAATTCTCATAAATATTTCCAGCTTGAGCACCCGTCATAGCCGTATCTGCACTTGTCCACCTTGCTAAGTAGCATACCAATCCCGTATCATAAAAGTAAACTTTCGGTGTTTTGACAACACGCTTTAAAATATTATTCGAATATGGCTCCAACAAATAGATAATTCCTGAAGTTTGTAAGATGGAAAGCCATCTTTTTATTGTATCTGCACTTGTTTCAACTTCATTGGCAACCGCATTAATATTTAATAATTCACCACAGCGTACCGCAAGAGATGTTAAAAACTTAATGAATTTTAACTCATTAGAAACATTAATAATTTGTCGAACATCTCTTTCGATATATGTTTTCACATAAGAAGAATAGTATCTTTGCCAATCAATCTTTTTATCTTGAAGTTGTGGCATACTTCCTCTGTGGATACAATACCACAAGTCGCTATAGCTTTTAATTTGTGATTGTCTTTCATTAAAATAAGTTTCATTTGGTATAAAAGGTTTATTAAATTCAATGTGATGTATTTCACGAAACGATAATCCTTTTAATTCCACAATCGCCATGCGACCAGCTAAAGTTTCACTAACCCCTTTCATCAATTCAAAAGCCTGTGATCCTGTAAGTGCAAAGCTTCCCTTTTGTTTATTCGTGTCTACATACATTTTCAAATACCGAAATATACTTGGTGCATATTGTACTTCATCAATGAACACGGGTGGTTGATAGTTTTTTAAAAACAAGTTTGTCTCTTCTAAAGCCTGTGTCAAAACAATTGGATCATCTAAAGTTACATATTGAAAATTATCACAAACATATTGTAGAAGTGTTGTTTTACCAACTTGTCGAGGTCCTGTAACTAATACAATTGGAAATTGCTCTAAACATTCTTTTACAGTTTCTTCCATATGTCTTTTAATATACATATTCTTTCTCCTTTCGGCTAATCTACGATTCAGTCATATTATAGCCGCTTTTTGAATTATTCACAACTAAAAAAAGAGAACAGCAAATCTGCTCTCTTATAAAATCTTCTCTAATTTATCTCTTAATAGGTAGATGTCTTTACTAGACATAAAGACGAAGGCTGCAGGAGCTAATTCTTTTAACTTCTCTGCTGATGCATCATCTACATCTAATAACATCGCATTTGGACAACGATCCATTAAATCTTGAATTGTGACTGTAATTGTTTCATCTTCTCTAACAGCGTTTTTAGGGAAATCAAGTAAACATACTTGATCCGCTGTATTTAAACTTTTCGCAAAGTCATCCAAGAAATATTGTAGACGCGAATAACGATCTGGTTTATATAACGCTACAACTTTCTTTTCTGGATATTTTTTACGAACTGCATCAATCATTAAACGAATAGCCGTTGGATGGTGTGCATAGTCATCCACTAATACACTATCCTTCACTTCATCAATCACGAATCGACGTGCAATTCCTTTATATTCTTTTAAGCCTTGTACAATCAAGTCAGCAGGCATACCTAATACATGGGCAAGCGCAAAACATCCTAAGGCATCCTGCATAAATGGATCTCCTACCTCATTTAATTCAACATGAGCTAGAATTTCACCCTTGTACTTACAATCAAAATGCATGCCAAATGGACCTTGTTCAATATTGACAGCTTGATAGTCATTTCCATCCTTCATACCATATGTAGTTACAGGTACGTTGTAATGTAAATTCTTCAAGTGTTCGTCATCCCCAAATACCACGATGTGTTTTTTAACTTGGTTCGCAAAACTTTGGAATGCCGATACATAATCATCCATATCTCTATAATAGTCTACATGATCCATTTCGATATTGGTAATAATCGCATAATCTGGGTGATATGCCAAGAAATGTCTTTGGAATTCACAAGACTCTAACACAAAGTGATTGGCATTTTCAGGCATATATCCATGTCCATCCCCAATCAAATAAGCACATTCATCCTGTAAAGAAAGAACATGTCCTAGAATACCAGTTGTGGTAGATTTACCATGAGTTCCTGCTACACAAATTGAACTATATGATTCTAATAAAATACCTAGATATTCATTGTAATAATATGTTTTTACCGTTGGATTATCCATAGCCGCTTTCACTTCAGGATGTGATTCATTAAAAGATAAACCAATGATCACTGTGTCATTATCCTTAATATTTTCAGGACTAAATGAATAAATAGGAATATTACGAGCTCTTAAGCCATCTTCTGTAAAAATATACTTATCGATATCACTACCTGTTACTTCTTTATGTTCATCATGTAAGATACATGCTAAGGCAGCCATACCTGTTCCTTTAATACCAATAAAATGATAAGCCATTCTATTCACCTTCTTTATCGAATAATGATTCTTGTTTATTTGTTTCCTTTTTTGGCTTTTCTAACATTTCAGAAAGATTCATATTCGCCTTTTTATCTTCCACCTTATATTCAGGAATTGATTCTGCAGGCTGCATACTAGGAAGGTATGTTCCATACATTGGCGATAAAATCTGTGAGAAATCTTCATCTTCTGGTTTTTGTAAAGAAATCGCATCATGTACTTTATCAAATTCTTTTTTATCATCCTCAACATTTCCAAAGATTGGAGAAATGACAGGTTGATAATCTAAATCTTCCGCAACACGACGTACTTTTACTGATTTATGACGATCATACTTATAAGCCTTTTGTTTCGGCTTAGTTTCTTCTTGCGCAATTGAATCCACATCTAAGCCTTGGAAAATCGTTGTTTTCTTTTCCTTTGGTTGAATAATTGCCTTTTCAAAAATTGGAGAATCCATAAAACTTTCAGGATTTTCTTCAATTGAACTTGCAGCTTGTGTAAATACAGGCTCAGGTTTTACCTCTTCTTGTACAACAGGTTGTTCTACAACTTCAGGTACAGGAGTAATTTCTTCTTGTTTTGTAGGTTCTTCTACAACTTCTTGTTCTTCATCCTCTTCTTCAATATCTTCATTAAAGATCGCATGCATTAAGTCCTTTAACATTTTTCTTTCTCACTTTCTATAGTCTGACTAAGAAATGCCTCTATTTCTTCTTTTGTCTTGCGAAGAGTAGATACAAATCTTGATATTTCCTTTCCATCCTTGAAACATATAAAGCTAGGAATACCCATTACTTCATATTCAACCGCAATATCCATACAATGATCACGGTTTAAGGAATAGAATTGTAAATTGTTAAATTCTTCTTCAATTTCAGGCAAGAAAGGTTTGATGTACATACAGTCTGGACACCAAAATGCTGTAAACATCATTACTTGAATGCCTGTATTGTCTAGTGCTTTTAAAAACTCATCTTTATTTTTAATATCAGTCATGTTGATATCTCCAAACACAACGATAAATTGGTTGTCCTAAAGAAATAAATTTTTGTTCATATTCTGTGATCGCATCTTCATCATGTTTTACACGACGATAATCCACACTGACTTCAACCATTTTAAATCCCGCATTTTGAAATTCAATCAAGCTATATTCAAACAAAGCACTGTTGTCCGTCTTCATTTGAATCTCGCCATTTCTTGATAAGATACGCTTATATTGATCTAAAAAGGAAGCACTGGATAAACGTCTTTTCGCATAACGCTTTTTAGGCCATGGATCTGAGAAATTCAAGTGGATCACATCCACTTCACGAGGTCCAAACCATTCGCCAATGCTACTCGCATCATCTTGAATCAGTTTCAAATGTTTATCCTCTGTATCCTCATCATATTTTTTAGCGGCAATACCCGCAGCACTTTCATTCTTTTCAATCGCAATAAATCCAGTATCCTTATACATTTTAGCCATGTCTAAAGAATAATTTCCTTTTCCACAACCAATCTCAATATGCAAAGTATCTGTACCCATCAACTTTTTCCAATTTCCAGCCTGCTTAGATGGTTCTTTTACTAAACAATTTGCGGTAGGCAAATAATCCGTTGCCCACTTTACTTTACGCATTCTCATATTAGCTACACAATGTCACGATCGCATCGGCATAAATACAGATAGCCTGCAACAAGTTATCTAATTTAATACCTTCATCACGTTGGTGACATCCTCCTACAAATGCATCTGTCTCAATCACTTCATTTGGAAGTTCTGGACCATACGATACAAAGTTTTCAAATTTACGTGCATATGTTCCACCACCAATTGTGATAGGACAAGAGAATGTATCCCCTGTGTATTTTTGGTAGACACTCATTAAATCTTTTACTAAACGAGAATCTGGATCCACAAATAACGGTTTTGAATCTCCACGATTTTCTGCTTTGATATTAGATGTTAAGTCCTCACAAGCTGCATCAAATTTAGCCATGATCTCATCTGCATTTGTATCATTTGGATAACGAATATCAATCAAGATATCTGTTTCGTTATTTTCCATATTCACAATACCTGTATTCATTGTCAAGAAAGACATGTATAAACCATCTTTTTCAATGCCAACTGGTTTTCCCATCCAATCTTTTAGTAAGAAATATAAGTCTTTTGATAATTGATCATTAAAGGCTTCACCAATAAAGTTCAATAATAGAACAGCGGCATTTATACCATTATATGGCATAGCAGCATGCGCAAAGGCACCATCAATATGTAACGTTACACCATCTTGAGATCGTTTAATATTTCCTTTAACCCCTTGTGTTGCACAATAGAATTTAAATAAATCTTCTTGTTGATAACTCATCACATCCACTGTAACATCCGCTTTACCAATGACAATATTTGGACGACTTCCCGCATGAAGTTTTTTAATGACTGTTGCATCCTTACTTACTAAACCAACGTGTAATCCACCTTTTTCACCATAGATAACTGGGAAATTGGCATCTGGTACAAATCCCATTTGAGGAACTTCTGCATGATCTACATAGTAATTCATACATTCCATACCTGATTCTTCATCGCATCCTGTAATCAACATGACTCTTTTTTTCAAAGGAATGTTTAAGTCGCGAATCATTTTTAATGCATAATAACCAGCTAGAGCCGGTCCTTTATCATCCATGACACCACGTCCAAAGATATATCCATTTTCTAATGTCACTTTTAAAGGATCTTTAGTCCATCCTTCGCCTAGTGGCACAATATCTAAGTGGCCTAAAACACCAAATGTTTCGTCGCCCTTTCCATATTCAACAACGCCTGCATATCCATCCACGTCTTTTGTTTCAAAACCATCGCGCTTAGCCATATCTAACATGGCATCTAAAACGTCACGACAATTCTTTCCAAAAGGTGCATTTTCAGCTTTTGTCGATTCATCACGAACACTTTCATACGATACAAGTGTATTTAAGTCTTTTAAGAAATCATCTTTATATTTAAGTACTTCTGTATTAAAATCCATAATTTTCACCTCTACCCAACTATTTTACCACATAGTCAAGAAAAAAGAACTCGTTTTTCACGAGTTCCTTACTTTTACGCTTCTGTTTTTTCTTCTTCTGTTTTAGGTTTTGGAAGTAAAGCTTTCGCACTTACATTAATACGACCCTTATTGTCGATTTCTGTAACCTTAACATCGATCACATCACCTAGTTTTAATACATCTTCTACTTTA
Organism: uncultured Holdemanella sp.; assembly: GCF_934754935.1. Classification (GTDB taxonomy): domain Bacteria; phylum Bacillota_I; class Bacilli_A; order Erysipelotrichales; family Erysipelotrichaceae; genus Holdemanella. The sequence goes on from NZ_CAKVJB010000032.1 coordinate 11,959, forward strand.
TCTACACGGTGGTGAGAAATTTTAGAAATGTGTAATAAACCATCTGTGTTACCGAATAAGTTCACGAATGCACCAAATTTTTCTAAACGAACAACTTTAGCTGCATATACATCACCAACTTTAGCTACACGAACGATGTCACTGATCATTTGTTTCGTTTTTTCGATTGTATCATAATCATTATGATAGATAACTACTTTTCCATCATCATCAATATCGATTTTCACATTGTCACATTGCGCAATGATTTCGTTAATCATTTTTCCACCAGGTCCGATCACATCTTTGATCTTATCTGGATCAATGTTCATCATCGCAATCTTAGGTGCATATGGACTCAATTGTTTTCTTGGTTCAGAAATACATGCCAACATATTGTCTAAGATTTCTAAACGAGCTTTGTGAGCTTGTGCCAATGCTTCTTCGAAGATATTTTTCGTGATACCTGTTACTTTGATATCCATCTGTAAAGCTGTAATACCATTTGTAGTTCCGGCAACCTTAAAGTCCATATCTCCAAAGTGGTCTTCCATACCTTGAATATCTGTCAATACAGTATATTTACCTGAATCATCATCCATGATCAATCCCATCGCAATACCAGCTACTGGAGCTTTGATTGGAACACCGGCTGCCATTAAAGACATTGTTCCAGCACAAATACTTGCCTGAGAACTTGAACCGTTACTTTCCATAACATCCGCAACCGTACGAATTGTATATGGGAATTCATCTACGCTTGGTAATACTTGAGCTAAAGCTCTTTCACCTAAAGCACCATGACCAATTTCACGACGTCCTGGATTTCCCATACGTCCTGTTTCACCAACGCAATATGGTGGGAAGTTATAGTGGTGCATGAAACGTTTTGAATCTACAACTGTTAAGTCATCAATGATTTGATTATCATTTAATGCACCTAATGTAGTTGTTGATAATACTTGTGTTTCACCACGAGTAAATAATGCTGAACCATGAACACGTGGAAGTAAATCTACTTGTGAGTTCAATGGACGGATTTCATCAATTTGACGACCATCTGGACGAACTTTATCTTCAATAATCAAGCGACGTACTTCATCGGCTTCAATACCACGACAGATTTCACGAGCTTGTTTAACCGCATTGTTTTGATCTTTTTCAGATGCATATTCTTTGTTTGCGATCATTTCAGCAGCTTCATCTGTTAAATCATCGATCTTACCGTAACGTTCCAATTTTTCTTTAATTGAAACAGCCGCACGAATTTGTGCTTCAAAGTTAGAACGAACTTCACGATCAATTGTTTCATCAACTGCGTATAATTCGATTTCACGTTTTTCTTTACCACAAGCCGCAACGATTTCTTCTTGGAATGCACATAATTTCTTAATTTGTTCATGTCCAAACATCAATGCCGCAAGCATATCTTCTTCGCTTACTTCTTTAGCACCTGCTTCAACCATGTTTAAAGCTTGTGCAGTACCTGCTACAGTTAAATCAATGTCACTTTCTTCCATTTGAGCCACTGTAGGGTTGGCAACCAATTCTCCATTGATACGTCCAACTTTACACCCTGCGATAGGTCCATTGAATGGAATGTCTGAAATACATAATGCCAATGAAGCACCAAACATAGCTGCCATTTCAGGACTTGCATCTTGATCCACACTTAATACTGTGTTGACAACTTGTACTTCATTACGGAATCCTTCCGCAAATAAAGGACGGATTGGACGGTCGATCATACGAGCTGTTAATGTCGCATGTTCGCTTGGTCTTCCTTCACGACGTAAAAATCCTCCTGGAATCTTTCCAACAGAATATAACTTTTCTTCAAAACTTACTGTTAAAGGGAAAAAGTCGATCCCTTCTTTTGCCTGGTTCGATGCACATGCAGTTGATAAAGTAACTGTATCTCCATAACGAATAATAACAGCACCATCTGCTTGTTTTGCGATTTCCCCAGTTTCTACTGTGATCCCCCGACCACAAAAATCTAAATGAAACTCTTGTTTCGCCATTTTTTCACCTCAATCATACTTTTATATTCTATCAAATAAATGCATAAAAAAAAAGTAATCTTTTCGATTACTTTCTTAAACCTAATTTAGCGATCAATGCTTTGTAACGATCTAAATCTTTACCCTTCAAGTAAGCTAACAATTTTTTACGACGACCAACTTTTTTCATCAATCCACGTTGTGAGTGGTAATCGTGTTTGTGTTCTTTGAAGTGTTCAGTTAAACGGTTGATTTCTTCTGTCAATACAGCGATTTGAACTTCAGGAGAACCTGTGTCACCTTCGTGTACTGCATACTCTTGCATAATTGCTTGTTTTTCAGATTTTAATAACATTTTTCTTCCTCCATTTTATATTAGCCCTTTTCTACCGAGCGAAAGGTTGGAAGTTTCCAGACTCTCAGTACAAAAGCTATTAAACTATATCATTCAATCAACATAAAATCAACTAGAATCGTATTTAATATTTCAAGTCCAGCATCATTTAAATAGATACATTCCCCTTCAAAACAAAAATACTCATGATACTTATCTAATACAGTTGAATAGTGTTCTTTAAAATCATTTTGATATTTCAAATTCCATTCTTTGATATTCAACCCAAACTTTGTACGCAAAGCCATCATAATCGCATCCATACCTCGCTCGGATAGTGTTTCATTGATATAAAAACGACAAGGACCCTTTGAACAATACTCCTTTAAACTTGTCGTATTATCATAACGAATCCCATCCAGTCTTCCACTTGCACCACATCCAAAGCCATAGAAATCTTTATCTTGCCAATAGGCTAGATTGTGTTTGGAATAATAGCCTGGCTTACAAAAGCTAGAAATTTCATAATGAATATATCCAGCTGCTTCTAGAGTTTTCGTAATATATTCAAACATATCCGCTTCAAGATCACTATCAATAGGTTCAACACCTGTCTTGCCAAATACTGAATTTTCTTCAATTTGTAAAGAATAGATAGATAAATGTGGAATGTCTAGATTTAAAAATAGATCTATATCCTTCTTCACATCCTCCATAGTTTGATTAGGCAGACCAAAAATCAAATCAATCGAGAAAGTCGATATCGAACTTTTCTTTATATTTTCAATAACCGAAATTGCCTGACTTGCTGTATGTTTTCTATTACATACTTTTAATAAGTCATCCTTAAAGCTTTGAACACCCAAACTAATACGATTGACGCCTAAAGAAACATACGATGTCAATTTATCTTCATCTAAAGATTCAGGATTGCATTCTACCGTGAATTCATCAATATCTTTAGGAAAACAATTGCGTATTGATTTAAAATCATCCACACTTAATAAGCTAGGTGTTCCTCCACCAAAATAAAGAGTATGAAGATTATCTATCTTATACTCTTGAATTTCTTGAATTAATTGATCTTTCCAACTTGAAAAGAATTGTTCATTTTTTTGGATACGAACAAAGTCGCAATACGCACATATAGAATCACAGAATGGAATATGTACATAGGCTGATGGTACCATTAGTCGTCATCCATACTTAAAACGGCCATGAAGGCTTCTTGAGGAATCTCTACCGATCCTACCATCTTCATACGTTTCTTTCCTTCTTTTTGTTTCTCCAACAATTTCTTTTTACGCGAAATATCTCCACCATAACATTTTGCCAATACGTTTTTACGCAATGCCTTAATGTTTGTACGCGCAATGATCTTACCTCCAATAGCAGCCTGCACTGGAATTTCAAATTGTTGTTTCGGAATCAAGTCTTTTAATTTTACAGCCATCGCATTTCCGCGGTTGTACGCAAAATCTCTAAAGACAATCGTAGATAAGGCATCGACAATTTGTCCATTTAATAAGATATCCATCTTTACTAATGAACTTGTGCGATATCCACTAAATTCATAGTCAAAACTAGCATAGCCTTTTGTACAAGATTTCATCTTATCAAAGAAATCATAAATGATTTCACTTAATGGCATTTGGTAGACCATCATCATACGAACATCATCTAACACTTGAAGATCTACATATTCTCCACGTTTTTTCTGACAAAGATCCATCATTGGACCGACATATTCTTTTGGTACCATGATGTCACACTTCACATAAGGCTCTTCAATATGATCGATTTTTTGGGGTTCTGGTAAAGCCGATGGGTTATCGATTTCTTCCATCGTGCCATCTGTTTTATAGACATGATAAATTACCGAAGGACTTGTGGCGATCAAGCTTAGATTGTATTCACGCTCTAAACGCTCTTCAACAACGTCCATATGTAATAGGCCTAAAAATCCGCAACGGAATCCAAAGCCTAGAGCTTGTGAAGTTTCCGGTTCAAAATGTAGGGCTGCATCATTTAATTTTAATTTTGATAAAGCTTCCTTTAAATCGTCATAACGCGCATTATCCACTGGATATAAACCACAATACACCATTGGATGCATTTCACGATATCCGGATAATGGTTCGCTTGCAGGATTTGAAGCAATCGTGATCGTATCACCGACACGAACATCTTCAATATTTTTAATGGCAGCACTTACCCATCCTACATCCCCACAGTTCAATTGGTCTTCTACAACTTCTTTTGGAGTACGAACACCGACTTCAGTCACTTCATATTCAGCATCGGTTGCCATAAAACGAATCTTATCCTTTGGTTTGATTGAACCATTCTTTACAGAAACAAACGCAATGATTCCACGATATGAATCGTAGAATGAGTCAAAGACTAAAGCTTGCGTAGGCGCATCTTTATCGCCTTTTGGACTTGGTAATTTATGCACGATTTCTTCTAATACTTTATCGACATTTAATCCAGATTTAGCACTGATTTCAACAGCTTCACTACAATCCAAACCAATCAAGTCTTCAATTTCTTTTTTTACAACTTCTGGTTGTGCGCTTGGAAGATCTACCTTATTTAATACGGGTAAGATTTCCAAATCATTTTCAATGGCTAAATATACATTGGCTAAAGTTTGTGCCTGAACACCCTGTGCTGCATCTACAACTAGAATAGCTCCATCACATGCAGCTAAAGAACGAGACACTTCATATGTAAAGTCGACATGGCCTGGTGTATCAATTAAGTGGAATAAGTAATCTTGTCCATCTTTGGCATGATATACAAGCTGTACGGCATTTAATTTAATAGTAATTCCACGCTCTCTTTCTAGATCCATTGAATCTAGAATCTGATCTTTCATTTCACGCTTTTCAACTGTATCCGTAAGTTCTAAGATACGATCGGCTAACGTACTTTTTCCGTGGTCGATATGTGCAATGATACAAAAATTTCGAATATTCTTTTGATCCATAGACTTCCCCCTACTCTACAATATTTCCTACTAAGTTTCTTCCTTGTCCATTAAAGAAGCTCGCACAATCCATTAAAGGCTTTCCTTCCATTTGACAAGTTTCTATCACAAGTGTACCTGCATGAAGTCCAATACCTAGTTTATTCTTGCCAATCTTGACAAGAAGACCAAATTCATTTTGTTCATTTAAATAACTTGCCTTTAAGATTTTAAATTTCTTCCCTTTTAATAACACATACGCACCTGGTGCATCCGCAAAAGCACGAATTTGATTCAAGATATGTTCATCATCTTGATTTAAATCAATATGCTCTTCTTCTTTGGATAATACCGGTGAAAAGATAACCTTACTTTCATCTTGCTCTACATATACGGCATGGCCTGAACAAATTTCTTCAAAGTGAGCAAGCAATAGTTCACTAGCACAAATAGCCATCTTATCAAATAAGGTTGTTGAATTATCTGTTGGTAAGATTTCAATTTCTTTTTGAGCTAGTACTGGACCTGCATCCATTTTTGGTGCCATTTTCATTAATGACATACCACTCACTTTATCTCCATTCCAAATCGCTCTTTGAATAGGAGCTCCCCCTCTATATTTAGGAAGTAAAGAACCATGAAGATTGACACAACCATATTTAGGAAGATCCAATACTTCCTTAGGTACGATTTGTCCATAAGCACAAGTCACAATTAAATCCGGTGCAAAATCAAGAATGGCTTGATAATCATTTCGAATCTTAACCGGCTGAAATACAGGAATATCATTTTCTAAAGCCACTTCTTTGACTTCAGAATAGACAAGCTGTTGTTTTCTACCCTTTTTCTTATCTGGCTGAGTTACCACTAAGCCTACATGTATATCGTTTTCTAACATCGTTTTTAGTACGACACTCGCAATTTTGGGTGTTCCCATAAAAATAATGCGTCTATTTTCCATATATATCACTCCAATACTAAAGTATTATAGCGTATTTTTTTGAAGTTGTGTTGCATTAAATCTAGAAATTTGCTATAATCCATTTGCAAATTTATGTCAGGAGGTGCACTTCATGCCACAGATTAAATCTCAAAAGAAACGTGTTAAAACAAATAACAAGGCTCACAAATTAGTCGTATCTAAAAAATCAGCATTGAAATCAAGTATTAAAGCTGTATTAGCAGCTGTTGATGCTAAAGATAAAGAAGCTGCTGTAGCAGCTTACAACGACTGCAGTTCTAAATTAGACAAAGCCGTAGCTAAAGGTATTCACCACAAAAACTACGCTAGCCGTCAAAAAGCACGTTTAGCAAAAGCTATTAACGAAATCGCGTAATGAAGGATTAAGAAGTCATATGACTTCTTTTTTTATACCCTATCGCGGTCCTTTTGTTTACAATCAAAATCTAACATTTTATAGATTACATAATAATAGAACATTAACCTTAACTTTTATAATGACACTGTGTAGACGATGGATGTATTATTGTTTATGATTTATGTAAACGGAGGTGTTTTATATGTCTACAACAAACTTAAACATTAGAATTGACAAATCTGTAAAAAATCAAGCTGAAGAAATTTTCAACGAACTTGGTTTCAATATGACTACTGCAATTAATATATTTTTAAGAACTACTATTAAAGAACATGGTATACCTTTCGAATTAAAATTGGATATACCCAACAAAACTACAATCGAAGCTATTGAGGAAGGAAGAAGAATGATGTCTGATTCAACAACACCGAAATACTCCAGCATTGATGAGCTAAAAGCGGCATTAGATACATGAAATATGGCATAGAATTAACAACTCGTAGGTACACATCCCGACTAATTTTAATATAAAACGCTATATACTCTATTTGTGTTCAGACGTAAATTAAAATCAAAAGGTGGAGTCTTTCTAATTGAAGATTCCACCTTTTCATAAATATTACTAAAAAAAAATCTGGTAAGTTTTTCTGTCGGTTGTCGACAATGATTAGACATGAGTATTTACCGTCACTCATCCGACTACAACTTTTCTCTCGGTTGTCGAGCATATAAATAGACATGAGTGTTTACCGTCTCTCATCCGACCACAACTTTTAAAGATGCTTACCACATCTAAAGGTATTGCTACCTTCAAAAGGATTATACCAATTTTTATTTGAAATACAATCAAAGAGTTTTTTGTCCTATATATTAAAGTGTTTCACAAAGCATTAGATGAATAATTAGGACCTTTTTAAATCAACCAACGATTCAATTAGCCTTGGTTCAGAAACAGCTCCAAGTATCCCCTTTTGATATAATTCCATGACATTATCGATGTTATCAAGTGAATATACATACACATTTTCGTTTTTTCTATGAATAAACCAATACTCATTACAATTTGATATGGATGTATTGTAAGCTACAAATATCAATTGAGAAGAAGTCGACATCTCAAGCATCTTATTTACAACTCCAGAATCTAGGCCATCATCCAAGTAATCAACGATTAGAATTCTCTGTGGTTCAATATGTTTTAAAAGATTGATTAACTTTTCTACACCTGATAATACATTCCATTGATTTGTACTTATAATATCAATCGTATTTGCAAAACTTACAAAGATTTCTTTTATATTTTTCATGTATTCCGTATTCATTACATAAAAAAGAACATTGTCACGAGCCATATAAGACATAAATTTCTTTGTCTGTTCATCTTTACAATCAAATATTTGATTCAACAAATCTCTTTTGTATAAGATATCCCCCTTACTTCTTAAACACTCATATACAAATCGATTTACCTTTGTATCATACTTTATATCATACGAATATTCTTTTTTCTCATATTCAAATGTAAAACCCAATTCACATACAGAATCATTTGAAAAATTAATTTGATTTAAGCTCAACCTTTTGATTCAACAATATATCTTTCATTGCCTGAATACCTTTGATCAAACATGATTTACCTGCATTATTCGGCCCATATATTGCCGTTGTCTTATTAAGTGGATCCAAAGTAAACACAATTTGATTTTTAAACACAAAAAAATTCTTAACCCTTACTTCTAGAAACATAATTCTTCTCCTTTTTCTTTTTATTAAACCACCTTAATCGACACTATGAATGTCTAAAAGAAAAAAAACGAACAAGGTTATCCCTTGTTCATCATTAAGTTTAGACAGAAATATTCAAAACCGTCATCTTTATCAATCTTACCCATTTTCATTTGTTGATCAAAATCAGCTAGTAGTGATAAATTATAAAGTAAGGTTTCACTTGAAAACCGCATTGCCTTCTGCATATTAAGTTTTACTCGGTATGAATTGGCCTTTAACTCTTGGGCAATTGTTGCCTGTGCCTTTCCTTCATCCATTAATACGCGTACTTGAAATAGAAAACGAATTTGACTAGCTAGTAGTGCAACAATGGCAACTGGCTGCATATTCAACTTTCTAAAGTTACGATAGTAAGCTAATAATAAGATTCCATTTTGGCTAAAGAAGGCATCCACCATTTTAAAGATGTCATTCATAGGTTCTATGACAAGTAAGTTTTGTACATCTTCAAGCGTAGGATTTTTTGAATAGATTGAAATCTTTTCAATTTCATTTTGAATGCACATAGGATCAAGTCCCATTCTAGATGTCATCCAATCTAATGTTTTAAAATCCACCTTTACGCCAAATTCTTTCAATTTATCTTGTACATAGAATTTTTGTGACTTGTCATCCAAAGCTAAACAAGAATATAAAGTCGCACAATTACTGATTTCTTTGACCTTTTTCTTTCTCGTATCCAATTTATCACTTGGACAAATTAGAACTAAAATCATATCCGTATCTTTTCTTAAAAGAAAAGGATCTACCTCATAATCTGTTGTATTCTTACTCGATAAGAAGGTGCAATTATTGACAATGATCATCTTGTCATCATCAAAGATCGAATAGGCATCTAGATCTTGTAAGACATTTGAAATCTCATCCGTTTGTGCATCATATACATTCACATTTTCTTGAATATGATGTCTTTTTTTAATGGCCTCTAACTTCATAGAAACCATGCTTTTGTCTTTTCCATATAAAATATAAATCATGACCTTATTATACCAAACAATCCATCGTTTGTGACAATAAAAGAAAAGTGATGCCAAGAATAAATCGCAATACTGCCACTATTATTTGTACAAAACGTATTTATATTCAATTTGTCTAATGTCTTTAGTGTTTCAACACTTGGGTGATTATACTTATTCTTATAGCCTGCACTAATTACTGCAAGCTTACAATCTAAAGAATCTAGAAAAGCTGCATCTGAACTTGTATTTGAACCATGATGGCCTACCTTGATCACATCCGCTTTTAAATCATAAGTATCCATCAATTGTTTTTCGATTTGTTTACTCGCATCCCCCATAAAAAGATACTTTAGATGATCATAAGTAAAATAACAAATTATACTCGAATCATTTTCATCTTTGAATTCTCTTTGATCCAAAAGTAAATAGAATGGATACTCAACATTCACCTTTTCTTTTGAATCCCTAATGACTTGTTTAATTTCAATCCTATCCTTTAAGCTTTCATATCCACCACTATGATCAAAATCATCATGAGTGAGTATAAGTGTATCAATTGTATGAATATTCTTATTTTCTAAAAAAGGCATAATGATACGTTCTACATTATCTCGATATAGATTTTGCCCACAATCAATCATCACAACACTTTTATAAAATGGTTCTACGATAATACTACAATCGCCTTGACCAATATTTAATGTATAAACTTGAAAGAATGGGTTACAAAAAACTTCTAGAAATGGAATAAGAAAAATTATTAAATATTTCCATTGAAAATGTTTTAGACATTGGATATACACAACAATAAAGACAAGTATAAATACATATTGAGGAGCATAATGTATGGTTAGAGATGGAATTGTAAGTGGCTTAAGATCCGAAATGAATATTCCTACTAAGAATATAAGTCCATAGAATTTTCTCATTAGATTAAACAACAATAATGAAACTACATCAACTTTCTTAAAGTAAATAAATAGAATACTGACTAAAACCATCTTTTGTACGATCCACTTATGTTCTGTACAAAAATAAGATACGAGCTGTAAAAGAATAGGCAGCACAAACGATATGGAGAGCACTTGGGTTGGATACAGGATTGAAAAGAATAGAATGGTAAATCCAATTTGATCGGATTTAGATTGAAAGAGCAAATAAGCCAATTGATACAGAATAAATCTTGTCAATGAAAGTGTAAACACAAAGAAATTACCAAAGACTATACTCACAATCAACAAACCTTTTCGAATTTTTTGTTCATCATATTTTCTTTTTAATAGATTAAACACAATAAAATAAGCGCTGATATATCCATAGCCTAGCATAGTATAAATTTCATCAATTGTATCTTCATGAATTCCATAATATAAAGACAATAATACTTTTGAATTCTTCTGATTCGATAAGAAAGTATATAACTTCGATTTTAAAGAATGCGATTTCTTTAGAAGTCTTACATTTCTTGTTTTATAAAATATGTTTTTCGAAGCATTGTACTTTGTGAAACTAAACAAAGTAAAATTATCATCCGTATGTATGGGTTCTAAAGAATCAACTTGAATTTGATCTTTAAAATTCAAATCCAAATCACTCTGTACAAGGACTCTTGATCCATGATTTTCAGCTACATAATAACTCTGTTTGATTTCTGTTACAGTATAGATTCCTTTTTCAGCTTCTTTACAAGGCTTAACTAGAAATAGAGATAAAACAGATAGTCCAATAAAAAATATAAGAACTCTTTTTGAATGAAATCTTTCATTTAGATACAATAAGAAACAAAAACTAAAACATAATATACAAAGTGAAGATTTTAGAATGATACAGGCTAAAAAGCCAAGACTTACAATCAACATCATAGGCAAATCTTATCCTTGATCTTATTAAATAAGGCTTCACCAATGCCTTTTACATCTTTGATTTGTTCTAAAATCTGAAATGTATTTTCTTGTCGATAGTCTATGATTCTTTGCGCAATGCTAGGACCGATGCCAGGCAGTGTTTGAAGTTCTTCTTTTGTCGCACTATTTATAGATATGAGCTTGATTTCTTTGACTTCTGGAATCACTACCACATCTTTATCTTGAAGAATATGAGTAAAACTAATGCGTGAAGTGTCCGCATTTTCTAATAAAGGTCCACTTGTCTTGATCAAAGTTGAAATAGAGCTGTTTCGCTTGAGTGTATAGACACCTGGATTTGAAATGGCACCTTTGATTTCGACTTCCATCAATGTGGGTTTCGCATCTTGTAAAGTAATAGGTGTATAGCGGTTAAAGCATGTAAAGACAAAGAAAATAAGGACACAAAAAAAGAGAAGAGTTCGTTTCATAAATATCACCCTTCTCTTATACGTTATTTTTTGATGTTTTTCTATTTAATTTCTAAAATTTTTACATCATAAGGTTCTTCAACACGTTTTACAGTACAAACATCTCCTACTTTGTGGTCCATGATCACTTCAGCAAGTGGAGTTGTGTTTGAAAGCTTACCATTGAATGGATCCGCTTCAATTGTACCAACGATATTGAATGTTACTTCTTGATTGTCTGATAAATCTAAGATCTTAACTGTAGATCCTAATTTAACAACATTCTTTTTCTTTTTATCTTCTACATCTGCAGATTCACTAATGATTTCGGCATTTTTGATCATTGCCTCTAATTCACGAATACGACCTTCAACTTGTGCCTGGTGTTCTCTTGCAGCATCGTAGTCAGCATTTTCGGACAAGTCACCTTGCGCACGAGCTTCTTGCAACTCAACAATAACTTCTTGACGTACTTTATGAACTAGGTTTTCATGTTCATTGACTAAATCATTATAACCTTCTTGGGTAACGTAAAATTTTTCATTTGCCATGTGGTTTCACTCCTTGTATTTAGCACAAAAAATTATAGCATAATCCTTGAATTATGCAAAACATTGTTACAGATTTAGCCCTAATTTTTCGCAAATCTGTTGATGTTCTTCATATGTTTTTGAATAATAGACTTTGCCGTCTCCATATATATCTGCCGCAAAGAATAGATACTCTGTCTTTTTTGGTGAAAGCACAGCTTTGATCGCATCATCACCCGGATTTAAGATGGGTCCAACTGGCAAACCTTCATGTAAGTATGTATTGTATGGTGAATCGATTTCTGGATTGGTTTCACAATCCTGAGGATCTTTAAAATCATCATATAATGCATAACATACCGTAACACTCGATTGTAGTTTCATACCTTGTTCTAAACGATTATGGAAAACACCTGCGATAGTTTCCATATCTTCTTTTGAACTGGCCTCAAATTGAACCACACTTGCCAAGCTTATAACTTGTTGCACAGAATAATCACTCTTTGAGAATAATTCCTTATTCTCTTTATACATCACTTCAAAGCGGTCTAGCATAATTCGCGTGATTTCATCAATTGAATCCTCTTTTTCTAAGTAATACGTATCCGGGAATAAATACCCTTCTAGTTTTACTTTGTAGTTGGAATTATTTAAATCATCCACATGGATAAATGAATAATCTTTAGCTAGTTTTTCAATATATGAAATATCATTCCATTGATTTAAGATTTCTTCAGACGAAAACTTTCCATCATATAAATTTGATATTTCATCCGCTATTTCTTTTGCCCATTTTCCTTCCGGTACCTTTAATATTAACGTATCCTTTTTTAGCTTTGTGCTATCTTGAATATACGATAATATTTCTTTTACACTCATACCATCATTCAATTCAAATGTGCCTGCCACAAAATTGGTATTATGACTTGCCTTGGCATACACCTTTGTCACTGTCGCATTTGAAATCAAATGATCTTCTTCTAAATCTTGTACAACCTTGTCAAGCGTATCTCCGCTTTCAATTGTGAATACTATATTCTTATCCCCGTTGCCCGTACTTGCCAAACCGTTTTTCACCACAAAAATACCGGCAAGACCAGCGATAATTAAAATACATACAACGACTAATAAAACAACTCTTACAGAATTGACTTTACGCCTAGTCGGCATTTTCCTCGTCCTCAACAAATGTGTTGATTACTTCTTCAACCATATCCCATTCTGCTTCACTTTCGATTGGAATCAATTGACCCTCATTATCATAACGAGATGCGTATACTTCGCCCTCATCAAGTTCTGGATCTTGGAAAACAACATATTGACATCCTGTCTCATCACTATCAAAAGTGAATAGAATTGTCATCTTTTTTTCATTTCCATTTTCATCTTTAACATATAAACTATTTGAATCTAACATACATTACTTCCTTTCAAAAATAAAGGAGGACATTAAAATCCCCCGTTTTGTCTGTCCAAAAAACTCTGTAAAATTTGAACCGCAGCCATTTGATCAATTACTTTTTTACGTTTCTTTCTTGAAACATCCCCCTGAAGTAAGATCTTCTCAGCTGCAACTGTTGTAAGTCGCTCATCCCATAGATGAACTTTAATTCCAGAAGATTCTAATTTCTTGGCAAATTCACAAGATATTTCACCACGAATTCCGATATCTCCATTCATGTGCTTTGGCAAGCCTAAAACTACTTCTTTTACTTTATTTTCCTGAAGTAATTTTAAAACCTCTTCTAAACAAGCATCATAATCATCTGATTCAAAACGCACTGTCGTTAAAGCACGACAAGTAATATGCAACGCATCACAAATTGACACACCACACGTTTTCGAACCAAGATCTAAACCAATGATACGATCCATTATTTATCCAAATATGCACGTACTAATTCTTCAATGATTTCATAACGTTCGATTTTTTGGATCAAGTTACGAGCATTCTTGTGAGAAGAAATATACGCAGGATCATTACTGATCAAGTAGCCAGCAATCTGATTTTCTGAATTATAACCACGTTCTTCCAAAGCATCACTTACTTCACGAAGAATCATCTTGATATTCTCACGACGAATCTCTTCCGTAGTAAATGTCATTGTTTCGGTAATGTCTTTCATAATTTCACACTCCTTAACACGATTTTATTATATATGAATCCTAACCAAAAAGAAAGCGATTTAGTACAAAATTGGGGCCCATAATCTATAGAATATGCAAAAGAGGCACCTAACGTACCTCTTTTGGATGATCGTTGTCCCTGTATTGTTTTTTTGAAAAGGGCCCAGGATGGCGATGGCATCATCAGCGCTCCAAA
>NZ_CAKVJB010000033.1 GCF_934754935.1 uncultured Holdemanella sp.
GACACTTTATCATTATTTACGGTTTGCGTTTACCGATTTCATGATTTGACGAATCTGTGCTTCACTAGGTTTACGTCCCATTTGTAAGAACATTGCACGAATCATCTTTTCATTAATAGGTGGATTTTCTTTAATTTCTTTTTCAAACTTCTTACGAGTGAAGTAGAAAGTAACCAGGCCACCAATGATGGCTCCCACTATCGTATAAAAAATTGATACACCCATATTTTAGTCAACCTCACTATCTACTCATCTATTCTACTATCTTTTTAAGCTTTTGACAATACGAATTGTCCACTATATTCAGTTAAAATCACTGAAAAGAAGATCAAAAGTCCACCTAAAATCATAATTGGACTCTTTGTCTCATGCAGCAATAGAAAGCCAAATACGTTCGCAAATAAAGATTCTGTACATAAAAGTACACTTGCACTCGATGCATCTGTATACTTTTGTGCCAATGTCTGTAATTGAAATGCCAAGAATGTTGCCACCAAAATCATATAGCCACAACTCATATAAGCATGCAACGAAATATTTTGTGGAATTGTTTCCAAAGACAATGCGAAAGGAATTGAAAGTAAAGCTGCTACACTCATTTGTACGGCATTGATCGCAATAGAATTCGAATTTTCAGTCGCATACTCCAAAGAAATAATGTGACACGCAAAGAACAATGCACAAGTCAAAGATAAACAATCTCCAAAACTAAATTGGAAATATCCTTTTGATAAACTTAAACAAGCAATACCAGCCAAGCATATTACACTCGCACCAAGTTGTCTTTTACTTGGCTTCTTTTTCCATAAAAGCCATACAATATATGGAACCAAAACTACGTTTACCGCGGTTAAAAATGCATTTTGACCCGTATTTGTCAAAGCCAAACCAAAAGTTTGAAATGCGAATGCCAAATACATTAACACCCCTGAAATGCTTCCACGAACTAGTGCTTGTTTTGAAACTTTTACATGACTACAAAGACAAACTACAATACTAACAAGACTAGCCCCAATAAAACGAATCATTAAAACGGTAAAGGGGTCAAATGTTTGTAAAGCAGCATCGGTGGCAATAAAGCCACCACCCCAAATAGCCGCAACAATCAAACACACTAAATTTGCCTGTTTTTTACTCATGCATTATCCTCATCAAATAAAGAAGGTTGCTTAAAATCTTCTTGTTTTACCCAAGCTCCATCCAAAACATTTTCAAGTGGTGAGATCCACTCAAATGATTCCACTTTTCCATATGGCGTTGAGAAAGTGGATTGCGCATTCATTAAACTGATTTCTTTTGCCTCAAACGACATAAGCTCATCTGTATATACTTCAATTTTTGTATTTAGATCCACCATTTCAATATTGAAAATCACATTTGGATTCGATTTTACCAACTTACAAATTCGATTTCCTTTAGCCGGACGATTCAATGGTGCGATTTCAAGTTGTTTCATACGCTTTAAAGAAAGTGTTGTCGTAGAAACTAAGACTTGTTCATCTCTATTTTTACTGATACAAATAGACGCAATACAATCATCTTTTGAAAGATTCATTGCCTTTACACCTTTTGATTTATTTGAAACCAAAGGAATCTGTTCAACCGGATACATTAAACCATATCCTTGTTCACTGACTAAGATCACTTGATCATCTGGTTTATAAGATAAAGATACAGATATCATTTCATCCATACCACCAATTTTCATACATGCCATTGTTTTGTTGGAACGAGAAACCTCAAATTCTTTCAATTCTGTACGTTTGATCATACCATGACGACTTGCGCTCACAACATGAACACCCGCTTTAAAGGCATCTAATACATAAGCGGCAATGATTTTTTCACTTGAATCCATCTTAATATAGTTTGAGATATGACCTCCCAAATCTTTCCATTTGGCCTCTTCAATTTGATAAACAGGAATATATCCATACGTTCCGCGATTTGTAAAGAAAATCAAAGTCTGTAATGTATGACTCGCTCCATAACAAACCAAAGAATCCGTATCTTTTCTTTGTGTCATGGAATCACTGGATGCATTATAACTTCGCATAGAAACACGTTTAATATATCCATCACGAGTGACAGTAATCATACATTCTTCTTTAGAAATCATAGCCTTTTCATCAATTACGATTTCCTTAACTTCGTGCACGATTTTAGAAAGTCTTGGCGTATTGAATTCTGCATTTACTTTCTCAAGTTCTTCAACCATCACTTTATGTAATTCCGATTTATCACTAATAATCTTTTCTAATTCGGCAATATCACTTTGAAGCTGTTTAAATTCGGCCTTTAATTCTTTTACATCTGTATTCGTTAAACGATATAGACGCATAACAACAATGGCCTCAGCTTGTTTTTCTGTAAATTCAAAACGCTCAATCAAATTCTTTTTGGCATGTGCCTTATCTTTTGACTTACGAATAATATGGATAATTTCATCCATCACACTCACCGCTTTGATCAAGCCTTCTAAAATGTGAGCACGATCTTTTTTGGTTGCTAAATCATATTTACTTCTTCGAATTACTACATCTTCACGATGACTAATAAAGGCATCTAACATCATGGCTAAAGACATTTGTACGGGTGCTTTATTCACGATTGCGATGACATTGTAGTTATATGAAATTTGTAAATCTGTATTCTTATATAGATAATTTAAAATCTGTTCATCATTACTATCTTTTTTTAGATCCACTACAATACGAAGTCCTGTACGATCACTTTCATCACGAACATCTAAAATGCCATCAATTTTCTTATTTAAACGAATCTCATCAATTTTCTTAACAAGATTGGATTTAATAACTTCATAAGGAATCTCATGAATAATAATTTGTTTGATTGTACGCGTTGGTACCACTTCTACTTTTGAACGAATCAAAACGCGTCCACGACCTGTTTGAAAAGCTTGTTTGATACCATCAAGCCCCATCACGATTCCACCGGTTGGAAAGTCTGGGCCTTTCACAAACTGCATTAATTCTTCTAATGAACAATCTGGATGAGAAATACGATAAATACTGGCTTGAATGACTTCATTCAAATTGTGTGGAGGAATATTTGTCGCATATCCTGCCGCAATACCTGTAATTCCATTGACTAATAAGTTTGGAAAACGTGCTGGAAGTACAGTTGGCTCCATTTTTTCATCTGAAAAGTTGGGTGCCCATTCCACTGTATCTTTATCAATATCTTGTAGTAAAAAATCACTAATTCTAGCTAAGCGCGCCTCTGTATAACGCATTGCAGCAGCTGGATCATCATCGATAGATCCATTATTTCCTTGCATATCAATTAAAGGATTGGTAATTTTCCAATTTTGTGACATACGAACCATCGCATCATAAACAGAACTATCTCCATGAGGGTGATAATTACCAATTACATTACCTACTGTTTTTGCGGATTTATGGTATGGCTTATTGTATGTATTTCCATCTTCATACATCGCATATAAAATACGTCTTTGAACTGGCTTTAGTCCATCTCTAGCATCAGGTAAAGCACGTTCCTGAATAATATATTTTGAATATCTGGCAAAACGATCCGCCATGATATCTTCTAAAGAATTCTTTAAAACATTATGTTTTACTTCTTTTTCTTTCACGCACTTACCTCCCTATAATCATCTTCTAATGTGAATACAACATTGTCTTCGATCCAATTACGACGAAGTTCTGCCTTATCTCCCATTAGTTCAGTCACTCTTTTTTCGGCCATCATCGCATTTTCAATGGTCACACAAAGTAAAGTTCTCGATTCTGGATTCATTGTCGTATCCCAAAGTTGCGTGGCATTCATTTCACCAAGACCTTTGTATCGTGTAATGGTATAACCATTTTTTAACTCTGCTTTTTTCTCATCCAACTCTTCATTTGTATATAAATAATACTCTTTTCCACCCTTGGCAATACGATATAGTGGTGGAAGCGCAATATATAACATTTCATGCGTAATCAATTCACGCATATAGCGATAGAAGAATGTCAATAATAAGTTTTGAATATGTGCCCCATCATCATCGGCATCGGTCATAATAATAACTTTATAGTAGTTTGAATCTTCAGCCGTAAAGTTAGCACCTACACCTGCACCTAAGGCATGAATGATTGTATTCAATTCTTCATTCTTTTCAATCGCTTCAAGACTTGCCTTTTCTGTATTTAAAACTTTACCACGCAAAGGTAAGATTGCTTGATATTTTGAATCACGCCCCTGCTTTGCAGAACCACCCGC
Source organism: uncultured Holdemanella sp. (assembly GCF_934754935.1). Taxonomy (GTDB): domain Bacteria; phylum Bacillota_I; class Bacilli_A; order Erysipelotrichales; family Erysipelotrichaceae; genus Holdemanella. The sequence goes on from NZ_CAKVJB010000033.1 coordinate 4,249, forward strand.
AGAATCACCTTCGACTAAATATAATTCTTTTCTTCTTGCATCTTTACTTTGAGCCGATGCCAACTTTCCAGATAAAACTCTTTCTGAACGGTTCTTACCTTTTCCATTACGAATATCAGCACGCGCTTTTCTTGCGGCATTACGAGCTTGTGCAGCCTTGATGATCTTACGAACTAGAGCATTGGCAACCTCTTTATTTTCTTCTAAGAAATAACGAAGATTTTCGGATACAACAGTTTCGGTTGCAGGTTTAGCTTCTGGAGTACCTAATTTTTCTTTGGTCTGTCCTTCAAATTGTAAATAATCTTCTGGAATCGTTAAGTTAATAACTAATGTTAATCCTTCCCTAACATCATTTCCATCAAAACCTTTATCTTTTTCTTTTAAGAAACCATTTTTACGTGCATATTCATTAAATACTTTCGTGAAAGCTTGTTTAGCACCCGTTTCATGAGATCCACCATCGCGAGTACGGACCATATTTGTGAATGAGAAAATATTTTCCTGATACTCATCTGTATATTGGAAACATCCTTCAACAACGATTTGATTACTCTCACCTCTAAAGCTAATTGAATCATGCATTGGTGTATGATCTTGATTTACTTCATCAATAAAGGCTTTTAATCCATCTTCATATTGATAAATAACTTCTTTTTCTTCTTTACGTTTATCGCGAACGATCATTTTTAATCCTTTTAATAAAAAGGCATCTTCTTGAGCTCTTTCACAAATTGTAGAATATGAAAAATGAACCGTTTTAAAGATAGTAGGATCCGGTTTAAACGTGACTGTACTTCCCGTACGATTGGTTTTTCCTACTTTTTCAAGTTTTCCAATCTTACTTCCCCCATCTTCAAATGTCATGCACCAAATATCTTTTCCATCATGAACGGTTACTTTACACCATGTACATAATGCATTCACAACACTGGCACCTACACCATGTAATCCTCCGGCACTTGTATATCCTCCATGACTTGTAAATTTACCACCTGCATGTAGGATGGTAAAAATAACTTGAAGTGTACTGACTCCTGATTTATGTTTTCCAACAGGCATTCCTCGCCCGTGATCTTCAACTGTTACACTACCATCTTTTTCTAGGGTAATCGCAATTTCATTTCCATAGCCATTTAAAGCTTCGTCAATCGCATTATCAACAATTTCCCATACAAGATGGTGTAAACCTTTTGAATCCGTAGATCCAATATACATACCTGGACGCTTTCTTACGGCATCCAAGCCCTCTAAAATAACGATACTACTTTCATCATATTGTTGTTTTGGCATACTATCCCTACTTTCCAACGTAATTTTTATTATATCAACAAATCAAAAAAAGTGCACATAAATTCCTTCAAATCAATTTGATTATATACGATATATATACACTATTCATGTCAAATTAAAAAGGTGTTCTTCACACCTTATGCTTAAACTTATATTTACCTTTACCATGCCCTGTAACTGGCTCAATAATGTCAACTTGCAACAACTTAGAAATAAGATTAGATACAGCCGAACTCTTTAATCCAACCAATTTCATCACATCACTTCTACCAAATAGTTGATTATATCCATATTCATCATATAATGTTTCAATATGTTGCATCGTTCTTTTACTAAAATCAATAGTCCCAATGTCCACTTTTTTGGTTCCAATGTCCACTTTTTTGGTTCCAATGTCCACTTTTTTGGTTCCAATGTCCACTTTTTCTGAAAAATATCCACTTATATGCATTGTACGATTACGAAGTTCATTCTTTTCATCCAACAATAAATTTCTAAGAAATAATTCTAAATATTCTGTTGTTTCATGAATGTTTTTTTGTAGATTCGTATAATTTGCTCGAACAAGTGCATTCCTAAAATACCAAGCATTTTCCGCAAAAATATCATTTGTTACATTAAATCCAAGTGTACGTAAATATTTTATGAAAAAGACAGCTGTTGTCCTCGTGTTCCCTTCTTCAAACACATGAATTTGCCAAAGTCTTGAAATGAATAAAGCGAGATGATGAATAATTTCATCTATCATTAAATTTTTGTAACTAAATTCCTTTTCTTGAGAAAAATCATATTCTAAAGTGGCTTTTAATTGTGAAGCACTTCCATATACTACTGTAGCACCATCCAGTACCCATTCTTTCTTTGTGATATTATATGTTCTCATTTTACCAGCATGATTATATATACCTTTAAAGAGCTTCTTATGAATAGAAAGATATTCTAAAGGCGAAAATGAAAATGCGGTTTCCGACAATATTTGAGCAATTCGAGAAGCTACCTTATCAGCCTCCTCAGTCCGATCATCCTCAGAAGTATTTGTTGGACTTTCTTCATAATAAGTATCAATCAGGTTTTGTGCTTCTTTTAATGTGATTTTACCCTCAATATTCTTTATGGCTGTATCAATCAAATAATCAGAAGTTTTAAGCCCATCTACAGCTTGAAGACCAATTGCAGTACTCCAAACATATCCTCGATTCACAGAATCTAATTCTGATTCTTTAATATATTCTTTAAATGGATCTCTTTCCATTTTAACGCCTCCTTTCTATTTCATACTCATATATTTTAACATATTTCTAAATTGAAATTCTTGTATATTTCTTTTGACTTCACAATATCAGTCTACATTTAATACCTACATCATTTATGTCAAATAATTATTTTTTTCATCCAATTCTCGACTAAGTAGATCAAAACTGCTAAAATAAGTTTCGAGGTGGAAGAAATGAAAACTATTCTATGTATTTTATTAGGTTACTTATTAGGATCTTTACCCTTCGCATTGATTATTGGTAAAGTTTTCTATCATACAGACATACGCCAATATGGCTCAGGAAATTTAGGTGGAACAAATGCCGGAAGAGTTCTTGGAAAAAAAGCTGGAATTTCAGTTATCTTGTTTGATGTTTTAAAAGTTGTACTTGCGATTGCGATTGCGACACAAGTATCTAAGGTTGCAGGAATCTGGACAGGACTTGCATGCTGCATCGGACATTGTTATCCTATTTTCGCAAAATTTCATGGAGGAAAAGCTGTCAGTACCATGTTTGGCTTCTTGTTCTCTACAAGCATCTTTTTATTTCAAGATGCAAGCTACTTACTTGTACCATTTGGCATGTTTCTAGTTGTTCTATATTTATTTAAATATGTGTCTCTAGCAAGTATGTGTGCAGCCATTTCAAGTAGCTTATACATTACAGCATTAATGCTTGGATTCAATGTTGATAGCATTTGCGTTATTGTCGCAAGCTGGCTTATGACAGTCCTTGTGATTTATAGACATCGCACAAATATTGAAAAGATCAAAAAAGGAACAGAAAACACAATCTCGTGGTTATAGAAAGTTTTTTTAAGAAACTTTCTTTTTTTTATGTCTTTTTCACATTGGACACGTATCATAAGTATTATGAACTATTTATACTATGAACATAAATCAAGCCAAGTCTGTACCGTATCTTGGCTATAAGAAAGTTTTTTTAAGAAACTTTCTTTTTTTTATGTCTTTTTCACATTGGACACGTATCATAGATAATATGAACTATTTATACTATGAACATAAATCAAGCCAAGTCTGTACCGTAAAAGAAGATGAAAGAATATATCATGCTTGTTTAAGCACACACAATTATTTAAATGAAATGTGTCTTATGAATGGATCTAGCCTTAAAGGAAGACAAGAAGCCTTTATCTTTCAAATGAAGACAAAAAAATTCATTCCTATCGTAGTAAACATTTCAAAACATGAAGTTTACTTTCCAAATAAATCAAAAAAAGCACATGACTGCATATGGATCAATTATGCCAATATCCATGACGTCACGTACTATACTTCCTATTGTAGAATTACTTTTAAAGATGGTACCTTCTTAGATTGCGAGCATCCTAAAAGAATTCGCAATTCGATACACCTCATCTTTCGCTTTCTAAATAAAAATACACCGTTTTAACCGGTGTATTAGTGGCATCCTCCACCACATGATGAGCAATCATGTGAGCAGCTAGATTGTTGCATTTGTTCTTCATGACGAAGTGTATTTACGCCAAGACCCTCAATACATACCGTGGCATTATCGGCTAAATTTGATACTTCCACAATTGTGCATGCTGGGAACGGTTCATCTACAAAGTTTTTGAATGTATTCAAGAACGCTTCTTTATCCTCGATATTCTTTAAATACACTGTGAACTTCACAATATGATGAAGCTGTAAACCATAGTTTGATAAAACATCAATTACTTTATTGATAGCTGTAATCGTTTGTTCCTGAATTGTTTCTCCAAGACCTGTTTGACCACTTAAATAAAAGAAGTCTCCTAATTGAACCATATTTGAAACACATGATGTTCCTTCTTGTTTTCCTGCTGATTTTAAAAATATATTCATAGTTAAAATTCCTTTCTTATCCTATTATATAGAATCTATGTCATCTTCTAAAGTATTTTGCACTAAAATTTCTCTAGGCTTACTACCTCTTGAAGGACCAATGATACCATTTGCCTCTAAAACATCCATTAATCTTGCAGCTCTAGAGTATCCTACAGAGAACTTTCTTTGAATCAAAGACGTGCTCGCCTTTCGAGATGCGATCACAAAACGTTTCACTTCCTCATATAAAGGATCTGCCGTTACATTCCCTGCTTCATTACCTTGATTCTGTAGATCTTTCAATTGAATAAAGGCATCATCATATTTTGGCAATGCCTGCGACTTCACAAATGCACAAATGTTGTTGACTTCTTCATCCTTAATAAAGACACCCTGAATACGTCTAGGACTTGTTTCACCATTTGGCAAATACAACATATCACCATTTCCAAGTAAACGCTCAGCTCCCGCTTGATCCAAAATCGTTCTTGAATCCACGGCCTGTGATACCGCAAAGGCAATACGGCTTGGAATATTCGCCTTAATTACCCCCGTAATAACATCAACACTCGGTCTTTGTGTGGCAACAATCAAATGAATACCTGCAGCACGTGCAAGCTGTGTAATTCTTTGAATGCTCGCTTCTACTTCTTTAGCAGCCACCAACATCAAATCGGCAAGCTCATCAATAATAATGACAATACGAGGTAAAACTTTTAAATGTTCATCATTATGCGATAAAACATATTCGTTATATGCCGTAATATTACGAACTCCTAATTCACCAAATAAATCATAACGACGATCCATCATTTCTACAACAACCTTCAATGCTTTATTGGCAAGATCTCCATCTGTAATCACTGGTGATAATAAATGTGGTACATCATTATAAGGTGTAAACTCTACTTTTTTAGGATCGATCAAAACCAATTTCACTTCATCTGGTTTTGTACGCATTAATATCGAAGAAATGATCGCATTCACACATACCGATTTACCACTACCTGTAGCTCCTGCAATCAACAAGTGCGGCATACGATTTAATTCGCCATAGACATTATTACCCATTAAATCTTTTCCTACACAGAAAAGCAACTTTTTATCTTTCATCGAATCCGGAATTGTTCGCATCAAATCCTTCATCTGTACACTTGTCTTTTCAACGTTTGGAATCTCAATCCCTACACTTGCCTTACCAGGAATTGGAGCTTCAATACGAATATCTTTAGCTGCAAGCCCCATCTTGATATCATTTTGTAAGTTACTGATTTTATTGACACGAACCCCAAGTTCAGGCTTAATTTCAAACTTCGTTACACTCGGCCCAATATGAATCTGAACAAGACTAGCTTCTACACCAAATTCATGTAGGATTTCAATCAGCTTTTCCCCTTTTTCTTTAGCCGTAATTGTATTCGCATTGGACCTTGACTTTCTTTCCATATCCTCTAAAACATTGAGCTTTGGAAGCTTGTAGTTTTTAAAATCAGAATTCTCATCACGAATATAATGCTTAGGCTCAACTTTTTCTACAACACCCTCATTAACGACAGGTACCTCTTTTTTTGCGACCACCTGTTCTTTTGGCTCATCATCCACATCCACCATAAAGCTTGGCTTTCTTGGTTCTAGATCACCAATAATCAAAGGTTCATTTTCTTTTGTATCTTCAACTGGATCTAATGACACAGGCTGAACTGGATCGGCATTGATAATTTGAAAACTCGATTCATTTGTATCTTCATCTTCAAAGATGAAATTCTTGCGATCAATCGATACCGGAGTTTCTTTGACCGGCTCACTTTTCATAACTTTTTTAGGCTTTCTTTCATATCCCACAATCTTTTCATAACCAAACATCAAAATGGCAAGTACGAAGAATAAAAGCACCATGACATAGGTTCCAGAATAATCAAATAAAGACTGGAAAAGGCACAGCAACAAAGCCCCCACTAATCCAGAATATGTTCTTAAAGTGCCTGTAATAATACTACCGGCATTTTTCATGACATATTCTAAGCCATAACTGCCTGGATGCGGTTTGAATTCTAAAATGGAAGAAACCAAACTTAAGCCAAGTGCTAAAAATAAGATTCCAAACATATAGCGCTTGCGAATCACAGGCTGATCCTTATGGAATATTAGAACTGCACAATATGTAGCTGTTAAAATAAACAATCCATTTGTCAAAGCTCCAAACAAAAATTCAAAGAAATGTTTTAAAAAAGCGCCTACTACGCCAAATTCTAAAACGGCAATAATACTGATACATATCATACAAATAAGGAAACACAAACGAAATAAGTTTGAGTGCAACCAAGACGTTTGTGTTTTCTTCTTCGTAGATTTTTTTCGTGTTGTTTTTTTTCTGGCTTTTGCCATACTTACCCCACTTTCTACTTATTTAAGTTAATTTCTAAAATAACCGGTAAGATCATCGGTCTTTTTGCGGTTTGTTTATAAAGATATTTAGACACTTTATCACGAATTAAATTTCGCGTTTCTAAATTATCATACGTTTTATTTTCAACCGCCTCATTGATTGTATCTTCCATAATTTTGGCAACATCACCCGTGATATATTCTGCATCACGCAAATAGATCAAGCCACGACTCTGAACATCTGGACCGTTGATGATCTTTTTTGTTTTCGCATTTATACCGATGGCCAAAATCATGACACCATCCGTACTCAATGTTTCACGATCTTTTAAGACAACACCAGCCATATCCCAGTTTTCTTTTCCATCGATCATAGTTTCATGAAGTTCTAATTCCATAGCACAAGAAACCAATTTACGATTTTCAAAAGTTGCAACCTGGCCATTATCTAAAATAATGATACGACTTGGATCATATCCCATTTCAACCGCAATCTGTGAATTCATATGCAATAAACGATATTCCCCTTTAATTGGAATATAGTATTTTGGTTTTGTAAGGAAGATCATCATCTTCAAATCCTCTTTACTAGGGTGCATACTCAAAACATTCTTGTCTAAGACAATGATTTCACCCTCTTTTTTATACATATCGTTTTCCATGCTCTTGAATTCATTTTCAACACCTGGAACAACCGGACTGGCGACCACGATCACATCATCCTGATCGAATACAATCGATTCTAATTCGTTATTGGCAATGTTGTTGATGGTCTTAAACAAAGACTTACCTTGTCCAGAAATAATGACCACAACATCTTTCATAGAATTATCAAAATTAGCCGGATCAATTACTAAAGAAGGATCTACTTCATATCCAATTTCTTTTAAACGATCCACTAAATCACGCAATTCCTTAGTATAGAAAACCATCTTACGATGATTTGCCATACAACAATCAATGATTTCTTGAATACGATAAACACTTTGTGTATATACACTGACAAAAACACGTTTATTTTCATGTGTTTCTAACACCTGTAAAAGCTTTGGTGAAATGCGATGACTCGGAGAAGTATGACCACTTCTTTCAGCACCCTTACTTTCCTGCAACAATACCAATACACCTTCATTACCAAGTTCTGATATCGTTGTAAAGTCTGCTCTATACGCATCATCTAAATCATCATAATCTTCAATGAACTCACCAGAATATACAATATAGCCTTGTTCCGTTTGAATCGCAAGACCAAATGTTCCAGGATATGCATGGGTAATTGGGAAGAAGACAACTCTTCTTTTGCCAATACGCTTCTTATCGTTACGCTTAACGCCATGAACACGCACACCTGTAATGTGTTCCTGACGAATCATTTTTTGTACTTCTTTTACAGCTAAAGGAGCCGTATAAACATCACAAGGGACTTGTTTTAATAAATATGGTAAAGCTCCCATAACATCATCATGACCATGCGTAATAAAAATACCTGCAACACGATCTTTATTTTCCACTAAATATGTAAAATCCTGAATAATAAATTCAATACCTAATGATTCTTTGTTGTCTGGAAATTTAATTCCAGCTTCAATTACGTAGATGGATTGATCCACCTCCACACAGAATAAGTTCTTTCCATCTTCATCTAAACCCCCAAGGGCGAAGATACGAATTTTTTCTGTCAAAGAAGGCATTTTTTCTTCTCTCATATTATCTCCTTTTAAATAGTATTATTTTTCTAAATTATATCACACAGCTACGCCATCTAAAGAGAAACTTTTCGCATCTGTAATCTTTACTTCGACAAAATCTCCTGGCTTAATATTTTCACCTTTAAAATTAACTAGTTTTTGTGTGTCTGTATATCCTGAATATACATTTTCATTTTTCTTACTAGGACCATCCACTAATACAGTCACTGTACGACCAACATAAGCTTTGTTCTTTTCTAAGGCAAAATCATTCCATGTTTTATTTAATGTAGCCAAACGCTTTCTCTTTGTCTCCATATCGATTGAATCATGCATGCGACTGGCTGGTGTACCAGGTCTTGCAGAGAAAATAAACGTAAAGGCATTATCATATTTACAATAACGAACGACATCTAATGTATGTTCAAATTGTTCATCTGTTTCATTTGGGAAACCAACAATAATATCGGTTGAAACAGAAACATTTGGAATTGTATTAACGATCTTATCATATAAAGCTAAATAAGATTCTTTTGTATAACGACGACCCATTAATTTTAAGACATCATCATCTCCAGATTGTAAAGGCAAGTGAATAAATGGCATGATATTGTCATATTTTGCGATAATATCAATCATCTCCTCTGAAAAATCCCATGGATGACTTGTTGTAAAACGAACACGAGGAATACCAATCTTGGCAACTTCTTCTAATAAAGTCGCAAAATCTTGTTCATTATCCATATCCTTACCGTACGCATTTACATTTTGTCCAAGCAATGTGATTTCTTTATAGCCCTCATCCTTCAATTGTTGAACTTCTTTTAAGATTTCAGACATCTTTCTAGAACGCTGTTTTCCACGAGTATAAGGAACGATACAATATGTACAGAATTTGTCACAACCATACATAATATTGACCCAAGCTTTGAATGTGCCAAAACGATGTACCGGTAGATTTTCGTAAACCTCTCCTTCTTTCGAATAGATCTTTACGACCTTTTTACCTTCATACATACAACTATAAAGCATACTTGGAAGCTCTTGGATATTGTGTGTACCAAATAATAAACGTACCTGAGGATATTTTGTCAATAAAGTTTCAACCAAGCCTTCTTCTTGAGCCATACAACCACAAACACCAATGATCAAATCTTTATTATCGCGATATAAACGCTTAAAGTTACCAATCTCACCTAAGACTTTTTCTTCGGCATTTTGACGAATTGCACACGTATTGATGATAATCACATCACTACCTTCAGCCGTTTCATTAGGCGTAAATCCGAGCTCATCTAAAATACCCGCCAATGTTTCGCTATCACGCTCATTGGCTTGACAACCATATGTTGAAATAAAATATTTTTTTCCTCTTCCCATCATGCGCGCGGCTTCAGGAATCGTGAATGTATCAATACGATCAATTGTATTTGTAGTACGTTTTTGTGCTTCTTTTAAATCGGGTAAAACCCATCCTGGTTTTTGTTTCATGTGTTCTCCTTTCGAAAAAAAATGCCAAGCATTAAGCTTGGCAAAAGTTTAAATTTGAATTACTGGTTGATTGCTCCAACTGGGCAAGTTCCTACGCATGAACCGCAGTCGATGCAAGTTCCTGCATCACAAACTGATTTTCCTTCATCATCTAATGAAAGAGCTCCAACAGGACATCCTCCTACACAAGCACCACATCCGATGCAAGCATCTTTATCGATATTTACTGCCATTGTTATTTCCTCCTTGTTTAATAATTTATACTCAAATTATACTATATCCTAGAAGTGAATCAAGGCAGTTTAGTAAGTGCAGGCTTACCGTAATTCATTTACCAAACTAAAAAATTGAAGTCGGGACTAAAGCCCGACATTTTTATTTTGCGTATTCCTGGGCACGTGTCTCACGAATAACATTCACTTTGATTTGACCTGGATATGTCAATTCAGATTCAATCTTATCACGAATATCACGAGCTAATTTTACACAAGTCAAGTCATCAACGTGTTCTGGATTTACAAGCACACGAATTTCACGACCTGCCTGAATCGCAAACGCATTGGCAACACCTTCAAATCCGTTCGCAATCTTTTCTAAGTTTTCAAGACGGTTGATGTAAGCTTGAGCGCTTTCTTTACGAGCACCAGGTCTTGCAGCACTAATTGTATCTGCCGCAATAACCAAATGACTTGTCAAGTATTTTGGCTCTACATCGCCATGGTGAGAGTGGATCGCATTTAATACAATTTCTTTTTCGCCATGTTTTTTACAGAATTTATATCCCAATTCAACATGAGATCCATCTTGTTGCTCAATATTCAATGCCTTACCAATATCATGCAATAGACCTGCACGTTTGGCAATTTGTTGATTCAATCCAAGTTCAGCTGCCATGCATCCCGCAATATAGGCAACTTCCATAGAATGCTGTAATGCATTTTGTCCATAAGAATAACGATACTTCAATGTACCAATCAATTTTACGATTTCTCGATCAATTCGACCAATACCCAATTTGAAAATAGCTTCCTCTCCAGCCTTCATGATTTCTTGATCAATTTCATTCTGGTATTTCTTTACAACATCCTCAATACGTCCTGGCTGAATTCTTCCATCACGAATCAAGTGTTCTAAAGCTAAACGAGCTACTTCACGACGTACTGGATTAAAACATGTGATCGTAATCAAATCTGGTGTATCATCAATATTTAATTCAACACCTGTTGCTTGTTCAAAACAACGAATGTTACGACCTTCACGACCAATGATACGTCCCTTCATTTCTTCACCAGGCAAAGAAACTACACTCACTGTTTTTTCCTGAGTTTCTTGTTGAGACATACGCTCAATGGCTAAGGCAATAATATTTTGCGCTTTTTCATTGGCAGTTGCTTTGGCTTCATCCTCTTTATCTTTGATATATGCGATTGTTTCATGTTCCATTTTCTTTTCTACAATCGCAAACAATTCTTCTTTGGCTGCCTGGCTTGACATTTTGGCAACACTTTCTAAAACAACAACTTGTTTATCGATTTCTTCTTGTAATTTCTTTTCTTTTTCGTCTAATGATGTCAGTTTGTCAGCAACACTCTTCATCTTTTCATTAATCTGACGCTCTTTTTGATTTAACGCTTCATCACGAAAATTCAAGTTGTCTTCTCTACGCAACAACTTGTTCTCTAATTCCATTGATTCTTGTTTACGTTCTTTAATCTCTTTTTCAGCTTCAACACGCAAATCATGAGCCTGTGTCTTTCCGTCTAACACAGCTTGTTTTACGCGAGAGTCTGCTTCATTTTGAGCTTCTTTTAAAATTTGTTCTGCTTTTTGCTGATTCTTATTTAAACCTGCTTTGGAAAGTCCGACCATACAGCCAGATCCAACCGCAAGACCTGCGACACCAGACAAAACGATCCATAGTACATCCATACTATTTCCTCCTTTTCGTCCTTTGTTCTAGGTAAAACCAAAAATATTATACACGAAAATAGGTATAAAGTCTATCTTGTCAAATCCTAAAATAAAAGATGTTTGTCGAGACAAACACCTTAGAAAATTGCACGGACCGCAAAGAAAACTAAAACAATTATACCAAGTGCAATACGATACCATCCAAATACTTTGAAGTCATGTTTTTTGATATAAGACATTAAGAAGCGAATCACAAAAATAGAAACGACAAATGCCACAATCATCCCAAACGCAAGTATAAAGAATTCTAACAAACTAAATGAGAATCCAAATTTCACTAACTTTAACAAACTTGCACCAAACATAACGGGAATAGCTAAAAAGAAAGTAAATTCAGCGGCTACAGCACGACTTACACCAATCATCAAGCCACCAATGATCGTAGCTCCAGATCTAGAAGTTCCTGGTAATATAGCTGCTACAACTTGAAACAAGCCAATAATTAGCGCATCTTTATAAGATAAAGCTGCAAGTGAATTTACACTTGGACGCATATCTTTATTACGATCTTCTACATAGATAAACGCAACACCCACTAAAATCAACATAATCGCAACCACAAATCCATTATATAAATGGGCATCAATCCAATCATCTAATAATAAACCAATAACAGCTGCCGGAATTGTAGCTACTAAAATTTTTGACCATAAGATCCAAATAGATTTAACCGGAACGTATTTTCCTTCTTTATTTTTTTTAAAAGGAAATATTTTATTCCAATACAATAAAACAACCGCCAAAATTGCACCCAATTGAATCACAACAAGAAACATACTCCAGAATGATTCCGATACATTCATCGGCATGATTTCTTCCAATAAAATCATATGACCTGTTGAACTCACAGGAAGCCATTCGGTAATTCCTTCAACTATGCCATATAATATTGATTTTAAAATCTCAATCACATTAACCTCCATACTACAGAAAAAGCCAGGATTTACCTGGCTAATTTACTACTTTTCAACGATTTGTTTGCCGTTGTATTCGCCACAAGAGCACATCTTGTGAGCAAGTTTATATTCACCACAATTTGGACAACGAGTCAACGCTGGTTTCACCAATTTGTAATGTGTTCTACGTTTTGCTTTACGTGTTTTTGAATTTCTTCTCTGTTGAACTGCCATGCTTGCACCTCCTAGTCATCATCCAGTTTGAAATCATTTAATTTTTTCCATCGTGGATCAATTTTTGGCTCTTCTTTATCTTGATCCGATAAAAGCTGCCAACCATCTCCCTTTGGATATTGATCACGAGGTAAACGAGTGATACTCATTGGAGCCTCATATAATATCGCCTGGAAAATCTCTGGGTTAATATCGATTGTATCTTTTTTCACCACGATAATTTCCTGATCCTCTGCATCCTCTACAGGAACAAAAGAATACGTTTGTTGCGACTCCGCCTCAAATGGAACATCAATATCTTCATTTGTGATGGAATCTAGAACAATCATTGTTCCGTCCATACTCAAATCACTCGATACGAAATTCATTCCGTCAAACTCTAATGTACCCGTAACATGTACATCTGGAACAGACTTGACAGAAGTATGATGAAGCAGATCGTTTTCTTCAATCGCAATCCATTCATCGATCTCAATAATATGGTTATTTGCATTTAAGAAGTCTTTTCTATTAAATTTCACGATCTTCACCTCATGTCGCATTTGATATTATAATAAAAGTAATTCATAAAGTCAATATTTCCACAAGAAAAAGATTCTGTTATCATAATGAATATGAAAACATGCGGAATTATTACAGAATATAATCCTTTTCATCAAGGACATATCTATCATATCAAAAAAACAAAAGAATTAACACAATGTAATTGCTTAATTGCGATTGTATCCAATCATTTTACCCAAAGAGGCTTACCAAGCCTTTTAAGCATGGAAGATAAGACAAAACTTGCTCTAGAAGCCGGTTGTAACCTAGTAATTGAACTTCCAGCTTGTTATGCAGCACAAAGTGCTGATTACTTTGCTAAATATGCCATTGAATCTTTAAATGAGTTACATATTGATCAAATCTGTTTTGGCTCTGAAACAAACGATATTCAAACTTTAAAATCCTATTCTAAACAAATGGAATCCACAAAAGTAGACCCATCGTTAAGTATGAATCAAAATTTATATTCAAAAGACATTCAACCCAATGACATTTTAAGTATTCAATATATTAAACAATGCGAAAAATATAATATTGAACCTCTTTCCATTTCTAGAAATAACACTTTTAAAAGTGCCACACAAACACGCAAAGAATACTTTGAAGGTATTCGTCAATTTAATGACGTCTACTTCCACTCAAATCAAACGTGGGATACTTATTATCCATATCTGAGAAAATTCTTAATTTTAACCGATCCAAATATTTTATCTACCTATTTTCTTGTCAATGAAGGCATTGAATATCGCTTAAAAGAAAATGCCAAGAAATATTTAAAGTGGGAAGATTTTCTATTGGCATCCATTTCTAAAACATATACAAAAGCTCGTATTCAAAGAACTTGTATGTTTATGCTGCTACAAATCACAAAAACACAGATGCAAGAAAATAATCATTTCAATCAAGTCATTGTAACTGGATTTGATTCGATTGGACAAGCTTTTCTTAAAGATAAACAAGTCATCACAAAATTTAAAGAACTACCCAAATTACTTCAAGATATTGAAATTAAATGTCAATATTTATCTACAGACACATTCAAAGCTAGAAAGGTCGTCTATTATGATCGTTAGTTTATGCATTTTAATCATCCTTGCATGCATATACATCTATTTCTTTCCCTTTATCCCAAAAAGAAAGAAACACTATACGTATGCATTATTACTTGGATGTCCTGCTCACGATGATGGAACGATGTCTTCAAGTCAAATTAAAAGATGTAATCTAGCCATACAAATGTATGAACAGAATCTCTATGACACATTAATCATTTCGGGTTCAAATGTTAAAAACGAATATATAGAAGCTCAAGTTATGCATGATTACATTCAAAACAAAGTAAATATTCCAACCATTCTTGAAACAAAAGCACGGAATACTTTTGAGAATTTTAAATATTCAAAAGAAATCATTCAAAATCAAGATGTTTTGATTTTAACATCACAAACTCATGCCAAAAGAGCTTGTGCTATTGGAAAACAATTCTTTTTGGATTATGGTTGTGCCTGGTTTAAAGATCTTAAGCCAAAACATATCCTAAGAGAAATTGTATCGCGTATTCTTTATATCAAAATTGAAATACTAAAAAAACTAGGAAGGTACTAAAAATACCTTCCTATTGAATTGTACGAATGACTTCATTGACACTTCGTACTTTTTTTAAGTTTGAGATCAAGTTCTGTAGATGCGCTGCATTCTTTACAGAAACCGTCAATTTTGTAGTTGCCTCTAAATTTCCATCATCCACAGCTGAATCCACATGTTTCAAATACACATTGCACTGTTGTAAAGTCGTCACAATATCACTCAACAAGTAATTTCGATCATCACTATGTACAATCAAATTCACTTCATATTGTTTTTCATCTAGACCCTCTTCCCATTGAACAGGAATCAAACGTTTCTTTTCATTTACAATATTTGGACAATCAGCCCTATGCACCTTAACACCTTGTCCCTTTGAAATATATCCAATAATTGAATCTCCAGGAATCGGTCTGCAGCAATTTGCCAAAGATACCGCAATCGTATCAATTCCAGGTACAATAACACCACAACTTGAATGTTTTGTAGTATGTGTAGATTGCTTGTTGTAGATCTTCATGATTTCTTGATCTTCAAGCATATTCGAACGATTCTTAACCAAACGATCTACAATGGACTGCAATGAAACACGCTTCATGGCAATACCCACAAACAAATCATCGACACTCTTAAAAGATAAGGATGTCAAAATGGACTCTAAGCGTTTTTGTTCCATTAATTTCGAATCTAATTTTAAACGCCTAAACTCATCCTCAAGCATAGACTCACCAAGTTTGATACTATCCTTACGTGATTGCTGCTCTTGTTTTTGAAGGAAAGCACGAATCTTATTACGTGCATGTCCACTCTTAACAATTTTGATCCAGTCTGCACTAGGACCTACCGAATTGTTATTCGTTAAAATATCAACAACATCCCCCGTTTTTAAAGGCGTATTCAAAGGAACAATGGCACCATTGACTTTGGCACCCACCGTTTTATTTCCAACCTCTGTATGAATTCGATACGCAAAATCGATTGGACAAGAACCAGAAGGCAAGGCAATCACTTTACCTCTTGGCGTTAAACAATATACATTGGCTTCAAAAATATCTTTTTGAAGTACATTCATATATTCAAGTGGATCTTCACTCTCTTCATCGGTCATCATCGAGAAATCTCTAAACCAAGAAAGTTTATCCTCAATTTCTTTTTGTTCATACTCTGGAGTATAATTACGATTTTCTTTATACTTCCAATGCGCTGCAACACCACGTTCGGCAATCGCATCCATTTCTTCCGTACGAATCTGAATCTCGAAAATATTACCATGTTCAGGCTCTACGATCGTTGTATGCAAAGACTGATACATATTCGCTTTTGGCATCGCAATATAATCTTTAAAACGACCTGGAATCGGTCTATATTTGGCATGAATATAACCTAATATTTCATAACAATGCACAACGGAATCGGTAATGATTCGAATGGCCAATAAATCTAAAATTTCTTCAAAACGCTTATTTTTAGTGACCATCTTTTTATAGATACTATAAAAATGTTTCGAACGACCAAAAATACGATATTGAATATTATACTCTTTCATAATCGATTCAATATCCGAAATCATTTCTTGAACTTGTTCATTACGATCACTTTCACGCTGTTGAACAAGGCCTTTGATTTCTTCATATTTTTTATAATCTAAATACTTAAACGAAAGATCTTCCAATTCATTTTTGATTTCACTAATACCCAAACGGTGTGCAATTGGTGCATAAACACTTAAAGTTTCACGTGCAATCTTCTTTTGTTTTTCCGGACGCATATACTGCAAAGTTCGCATATTGTGTAAACGATCCGCCAATTTAATTAAAATTACACGAATATCTTTGGCCATCGCAATAAATAATTTACGATGATTGCTTGCTAAATATTCTTCTTCATCTTTAAATTTAATGGCTCCAATCTTAGTAACCGCATCAACTAAAGTTGCGATTTCCTGACCAAACAATTCTGTAATTGTATCTGTCGTAACGCCTTCACAATCTTCTACAGTATCATGCAAAAGACCGGCCGCAATTGTTTTAGGTCCACAATGCATCAACGCTAACGTATTCGCAACTTGAATAACGTGGATCACATAAGGCTCTCCACTTTTACGAAATTGTCCCTTATGGTGTTCGTAGGCAAAATCATATGCCTTTTGAATCAACTCAATATTTTCTGGGCGTTTTATATAGGTTTGGACATTCTCCATACACTCTTCAAAAGTGACTTGTTTTTTCTGACTCATAATCCATGCGCCCCCTCTCTTAAAATTATACTATTTATTCCCCTTCATAATGTGTTAATGCACAAACAGGGATATCTTTAAATTTTTCTCTTCCTTTTAGATCATCCAATTCAATCACAAAAGCTACACCCGTAACACTAGCTTGCATGCGTTCAACCATTTTAATAATGGCTTCTACAGTACCGCCTGTAGCTAATAGATCATCAATAATAACGACTTTTTGTCCTGGTAAAATGGCATCGGCATGGACACAAAGCTCATCTTGGCCATATTCTAAATCATAAGTTTCGCTGACTGTTTCTCTTGGAAGTTTTCCCGGTTTTCGAACTGGTACAAAGCCAACGTTGTTTTCTAAAGCCACTGGCACACCAAACAAAAAGCCACGTGCCTCAGGACCAATCACAATATCTGCACCAACACTTTTCACAAAATCATTGAATTGATCCACGCAATAACGCATCGCATTCGCATTTTGTAAAATTGGTGTCACATCTCTAAAAATAATTCCTTCTTTGGGAAATCCCGGAATACTTTCAATATAATCTTTTAAATCCATACTAACCTCTTTCTAATTGATTCCATTTTACTACTCATATACAATCTCATCAATCACAAAATTCACCTGCTTACGCCCCTGATATTGATTGATTTGAGCCGTACCTATAAAAGAATGAATCGCATTCACACTTTTTTTATACTCTACTTCACTTTGATTAAAACGCATACACTGCAAGCCAGATTCTAATGTATACTTACGATGTTTATGATTTTGAAAATCATACAACGACTTAATTTGAGGATGTATAATTTCAAAACTAGGAAAAACAAAGCCCGGACCAAAAGGTCTAAGTACATCTAAAGATTGAATTGTTTCTAAACTCAATTCATCATCCGTTATAATTAATGTTTTCTTCTTTTTTACACTATACGTATATTCCTTAATACGCGCATAAACAAAATCTTCAAATAGATCAAACTCATTTAGATTCAATGAAAAACCAGCCGCATTTTCATGTCCACCAAATACGACAAAATGTTGGTATGGACCAAGAAAATCCATGCAGTTAAAGCTTTCTGGACTACGCATGCTTGCCTTATATCCCTGTTCATTTTTAGCTAGAACGATACATGGCTTATTAAATCTTGAACACAATGCACCTGCCACTAAGCCAATGATTCCTTCATGAAAACTTGAATCTTCAATGATATAGATATCTTCATTCGATTTACACTTTAATAAAGCTGTTTTTTGCATCTGATCCGACATTTGTTTACGAATCGTATTCATTTGTGTGATTTGCGAACCCAAAGTATAAATCGTTTCATCATCATGTGCCAAAAAATATCGGACAACATTATTTACATTGGCAAGATTGCTTAATCTTCCAATCGCATTTAATTTAGGAACCACCTGAAAACCAATGCTTGTTTCGTTTAATTCACGATCTGTAGCTAAAGAAAAGAAATGTTTTTCATGTGTTTCATTCATCAATTTTAATGCATTCTGAATCAAAGCTCGCGTTTGCCCTTTGACAACCATCATATCCGAAATACTCGCAAGCCCTGCAAGTTGTAAAAGATAATCATCTTCTACACCAAGTTTTCGCATGCATTCGAATGCTACACCAGCTCCACATAAAGTTTCAAAGCATGGCTCCATTAAATCTGGATGCACAACAATAGCACAATTGACTTCTTCATCC
The DNA here is from genome assembly GCF_934754935.1 of uncultured Holdemanella sp. Lineage (GTDB taxonomy): Bacteria > Bacillota_I > Bacilli_A > Erysipelotrichales > Erysipelotrichaceae > Holdemanella. The sequence continues at coordinate 23,364 of NZ_CAKVJB010000033.1, forward strand.
ATTGTATGATGATCTGTAACGATCACATCCATGTCTAATTCTTTCGCCAGATTTAAAGCCGGTTTACTTTTGATGCCATTATCCACTGTAATGATCAAAGAATAGCCTTTTTTATGTGCTAAACTAACGGTTGCTTCACTTAAACCATACCCCTCTTTAATACGGTCTGGAATATAAAAGCCACACTCGAGTCCTAATTTTCTTAAGCCAGATACCATGATTGTTGTTGCACTGATGCCATCACAATCATAATCTCCTGCGACAATTACTTTTTCATGATTTGAAATAGCCTTCAACACTCGTTCTTTAAAGCTTTCCATACAATTCGATTCAGAAACCGGATTTAAAGATTGTTCACTTGTCCAATATTCCCATTTCGATGAATCGGGTTCTAAAAATTCTAATACTTTATTTGTTAATTCTGTCATATGTTCCATGGAAATAATTATATCATATATTAAAAATGTTCACAGACAATTAATCTGTGAACAATTCTTTTTGATAAGGAATTTGAAGATGTTCATACGCTTTAGGCGTTACAATTCTTCCTCTTGGCGTACGATTGATAAAACCAATCTGTAATAAATAAGGCTCATATACATCTTCGAGTGTCATTGGCTCCTCTCCAATACTTGAAGCTATAGCCTCAAGTCCGACTGGACCACCTTTAAATCTTTCAATGATTCCCTTTAAATATTTATGGTCAACCGCATCCAGACCTAAATGGTCTACGCGAAGTCTATCCAAAGCTGTCTTTGCGATTTCACTTGAAATCACGCCCTCATTATAGACTTGGGCAAAATCACGTACACGCCTGAACAAACGATTTGCGATTCGTGGCGTACCTCGCGATCTTAAGGCAATTTCAGTAACTGCATTTTTATCGATTTCTGTATTCATTACGCAGCTTGTACGATATACAATTTTTTCTAGATCCGTTAAATTATAGTACTCTAGCTGTGAAATAATCCCAAAACGATCACGCAAAGGCGCACTCAAATCACCGGCACGCGTTGTGGCTCCTACAAGTGTAAAAGGTGGTAAATTAATACGAATATTGTGTACAGTTGCCGAATCTTTACCTACCACAATATCTAGACAATAATCTTCCATAGCGGGATACAATACTTCTTCCACTTGTTTTGGCAAACGATGGATCTCATCAATAAATAAGACATCTCCTGGTTCAAGTGTTGTAAGTATAGCCGCTAGATCGCCGCTTTTTTCAATCGAAGGACCACTTGCCGTCTTTAGATTTCCTTGCATTTCATTGGCAAGGATATAGGCTAATGTTGTCTTTCCTAAGCCAGGAGGTCCATAGAATAATACATGATCTAAAGCTTCATTTCTAGATCGTGCCGCATGAATAAACACATTTAAATTTTCTTTTAATTCGGATTGCCCAATATATTCATTTAAACTTTGTGGACGCAACGTCTTTTCAAAGTTATCGCACTCTTGTAAATTTCCATCTACTTCTCTAGGCATCTATCTTATACTCCATTTCTTTTTGCGAGTAGAATCAATGCTTGTCGTAACATCTCATCTTCCCCTAATTCTGTATTTTCTAATTCTTTTTTAATTTTTGTTAATTGATTTGTCTTATATCCTAATGATACTAAAGCATCTTGAACTTGGTTCCATACTGGATTTGACGTAGCACTATCACTTGTTTCTAAAGATACGAACTTGCCTTTTAGATCCAAAACAATCTGTCCAGCTGTTTTAGCGCCAATCCCAGGTAAAGACTTCAATCTTTTGATATCATCATTTTCAATGGCTTCAATCATTTCTTTTCCAGAACATACCGATAACATGGTCTGGGCTGTTTTTGGACCAATTCCTTTTACGTTGATCAAGCGCATAAAGACTTCATAATCCTCTTCTTTGATAAAACCAAATAGTAAGATGGCATCCTCACGAACGTGTTGATATGTATAAAGAAATAATTCTTCATTCATTTTTTGACTTAACGCATTGGCAAGATACACTTCATATCCAACACCGTGTACATCTAATACAACACGATCATTTCGAATAATTTTAACAATTCCATTCACAAACGCAATCATATTACACCTCAATATCCAGTTGGACTGGACAATGGTCAGAACCATATACATCCGTTAAGATCTTCGCATCCACAATTTTGTCTTTTAATTCCGGCGATACTAACCAATAGTCGATTCGCCATCCCGCATTCTTTTCACGAGCTTTAAAACGATAGCTCCACCATGAATATTCAACTTTTTCCGGATATAAAGTACGATATGTATCCACAAAATAAGCTAATAGATTTTCTTTAAAACTATTTCTTTCTTCATCTGTAAATCCAGCATTTTTATGATTCGTCTTAGGATTTTTAATATCGATCTCTTCATTGGCCACATTAAAATCTCCACAAGCCATTACCGGTTTATCCAATGATTTTAGATATGCACTAAAAGCTTTATCCCATTCCATACGATAATCCAAACGTTTTAATCCGTCACCTGAATTTGGTGTATAAACAGTCACAACATAATATTCAGGATATTCTAAAGTAATCACTCTTCCTTCTGTATCATGTTCTTCGATATTCATCCCATAACGAATGGACATTGGTTCTTCTTTACAGAAGATCATTGTACCGCTATATCCTTTCTTTTCAGCACTATTTATATATTGATATGGATATAATTCACAATCCACTTCAATTTGTTCGGGTTGTGCTTTTGTTTCTTGAATACAGAAAACATCTGCATCCAACGCATAAAGAATTTCCACAAAATCCTTCTTTAAAACGGCACGAATCCCGTTTACATTCCACGAAATACATTTCATAAAAAAACACCTCAAAAGCATTATACCACACGAAAAGAAAGACTATATAAAAATAGTTAGGGTCTAGATACGCTATAAGATTACATAGGGTAATGCGCTAGGCAGCTTAAAATTC
>NZ_CAKVJB010000034.1 GCF_934754935.1 uncultured Holdemanella sp.
TTCTTAGTTAAATAATCTGCGATCATCGCATCATAACGAGCTGTATGACGGAATACTTTTGCAGCTAAACGCTCACGAGTTTCCAATGTTGTTTCTTGATTTTCTCTGATTTCTTCAAGGACTTTATCATAATCTTTTGGATCACAAAGAACCGGAATGCTTTGATAGTTTTTAGAAGCACTACGAAGCATACTTGGACCACCAATATCAATATTTTCAATAATTTCTTCATGTGTAACACCAGGTTTTAACACAGTTTCTTTGAAAGGATATAAATTCACACAAACCAAATCAATATACTCAATACCTAACTCTTGTAATTGACGAACATGATCTGGATTTGAACGAACACAAAGCAATGCACCATGCACTTTTGGGTGTAAAGTTTTTACACGACCATCCATAATTTCAGGAAAACCAGTTACTTCACTAATTCCAATCGGATGGATTCCTGCTGCTTCTAAAGCTTTTTTTGTTCCTCCAGTAGAAATAATTTCATATCCACAATCTACTAGACCTTGTACAAATTCAACTAAACCTGTTTTATCAGATACACTTACTAATGCTCGCTTCATTCTTTTTCCTCCTCGATACTTTTTGCGACTTGTTCAATTACTTGCCAGAACAAATCATATTCCATCGCATGTACATGCGATTCTAATGTTTCTAAATCCCAAGACGGATCGATCGCAACTCTTTCCTGACGAATGATAGGTCCTGTATCCACACCTTCATCTACAAAATGAACAGTAACTCCTGTTTGAGATACTTTCGCCTCATATGCATCCGCAATACTATGAGCCCCTGGAAATTCAGGTAAATAAGCTGGATGCAAATTGATAATACTATTTGGATACGCACTCAATAAAGTGTGTCCAATAAAACGCATATATCCACTTAATACAATCAAATCCACTTTTTTCTCTTTTAACACTTCTAAAATAGCCGCTTCATAACCAGCTTTACCACCATACCCTTTAGGATCAAAGTAAAACTCTTCAATTCCATGATTACGCGCACGAACTCTTGCGTACGCATTCTCTTTATCAGCTATCAAACAAGCACAATTCACATGTAAAGAACCATCTTCAATATGAGATAAGATTGTTTCAAAGTTAGTGCCCGAACCACTCGCAAATACTGCAATATTTACCATTGGACATCTACCTGTCCTGTTTCAGTTACTTTACCAACCACATAGCTTGGTTCATTGATTTCATTTAACGCAGTTTGAACCTTTTCTACATCTGCAGGATCTACTGCCATCACAAAACCAAGCCCCATATTAAATACGTTGTACATTTCCTTCGTTGAAATATCCCCATTCTTCTGGATCAAGTCAAAGATTGGAGGTTTTGGGAAAGCTTTCGTATCAATTTCAACACCCATTCCCTCTTTTAACATTCGAGGAACATTTTCATAGAATCCACCACCAGTAATGTGGCTGCAAGCTTTTAAAGTAATACCAGATGCTTTAATGTGTTTTAATGCCTTAACATAAATTTTTGTAGGAGCAAGTAATGCCTCTCCTAAAGTTTTACCTAATTCATCATAATACGTATTTAAAGATTCTTCTGTAATATCAAATACATTACGAACCAATGAGAAACCATTACTGTGAACTCCAGTTGAAGGAAGTCCAATCAAAACATCTCCAACATTTAGATCTTTACCAGTAATCATATCTTTTTTATCACAAACACCAACCGCAAAACCAGCTAGATCATAATCATCTTCTGGCATTAAACCTGGATGTTCTGCAGTTTCTCCACCAATTAAAGCCGCTTCAGATTGTAAACAACCCTCAGAAACACCTTTAACGATATCTGCAATTTTTTCTGGAACATTCTTTCCACATGCGATGTAATCTAAGAAAAATAGTGGTTCTCCTCCAGCACATGCGATATCATTCACACACATTGCGACAGCATCAATACCAATCGTGTCATGCTTATTCATAACCATCGCAAGTTTAACTTTTGTACCACATCCATCTGTACCAGAAAGCAATACAGGCTCTTCCATATCTTTAATTTTAGACAATGAGAAGGCACCAGAGAAACCACCAAGTCCTCCTAATACTTCTGGACGCATTGTTTTCTTAACATGCTCCTTAATTAATTCAACAGATTTATATCCTGCCTCTAAACTAACGCCTGCTGCTGCATAATGTTCTGCCATACTCTACTCCTTTACCTCATCTTTATAATCTTGTAACTCTTCTGGATATTCACCTGTACAACAAGCTAAACAACTTGTTTCAGGTACACATTTTTTGAAATCTTCTACACTTATAAAACGTAATGAATCCACTTGGAACAACTGTTTCATTTCGTCTACTGAATAATTAAAAGCTGCCAAATCTTTTTGTGCCGTTGAATCCGCTCCATATAAGCAAGGATACTTCAACATTGGCGAAGCAATACGTAAATGCACTTCTTTAGCTCCTGCCTCTTTTAATAATTGACAAATTCTACGTGATGTAAATCCTTTTACAACACTATCATCCACTAGATATACACTCTTTCCCTTAACAACTGAACTGATCGCATTTAAACGAACACGCATACCTTGCATTCTCTGTTGCTGCGTTGGACGAATAAATGTAGAACCAATATAACGGTTTTTAATCAAGCCCGTTTCATATGGTACATTTAGTGTTCTGGCAAAGCTTGCTGCTGCACTTAATGCTGAATCAGGAACACCAACAACAATATCTGCCTTAACATCTTCTTCTTTAGCTAAATAATAGCCACATTGTTTTCTAACTTCATGCACCGTCGATCCATTATGAATACTGTCCGGTCTAGAATAATATACGTATTCTAAGGCACAAGCTTTCGTTTCTGTTTTCTCAAAAATCTGACAAGAATTCATTCCATCACTATTGAAACAAATCAATTCTCCTGGATTTACTTCACGAACAAATTCTCCACCAAGAATTGGGAATGAACAAGTTTCACTACTGATACAATAACCATTATCTACCTTGGCAATGTATAAAGAACGAATTCCATGTGGATCTCTTACCACATATAAACTATCTTTTGTGATGACCATAAATGTGTAGGCTCCACTCATCATACGACAAGCCTTTGTGATTTTTTCTTCAAAAGAACCCGGATTTAATTGAATCAAGTGTGCTAACAATTCAGAGTCACTGGTCCCCTGGAAAATCAAGCCTTCATTCTCTAATTTTGTTCTTAATGAAACTGCATTTGTGACCATACCACTAGATACGACCGCAAAATATCTTTGATGACTACGCACCATAATTGGCTGAACATTTTCTAATTGAGAATCATTTTTTGTGGCCATACGAAGTTGACCAATCGCAATATCACCCTCTAAAGAATTTAATGTATCTTGTTTTAAATTCTCAGACAATAATCCTAATCCCTTTTTACAAACAACATTTTCTCTATCACTAACAGCCACACCAACACCATCTTGTCCACGATGTTGAATGGCATGCATTGCTAAATAGATATTCTGGGCGGCTTGTTCTACATTGAACAAGCCTACGATCCCAGAAGAATCTTGAACTACCTTTTGCATCGTCATTCTACTTCACCTGCTTGTGTGTAAAGTAACGAACACCATTTGCGAAAATATCCTGGTCTTTATTTCCTGCAATATTTTGGAACAAGCCTTTTTCATAACGTTCACTATGACCCATCTTACCAAAGATTTTTCCATCTTCAGAGAAGATACCTTCGATTGCCATACTTGAACCATTCAAGTTGTCTTTTCCATCCATTGTTGGAACACCCTTTTCATTTACATATTGTGTTGCAACCTGACCATTTTCAATCAATTTATTTAGCACTTCTTCACTCGCAACAAATTTACCTTCACCATGACTAACAGCCACTGAATATACATTTCCTGCTTTCATACCAGCAAGCCAAGGAGAAGCATTGCTTGTAATACGTGTACGTGCAATATGAGAAACGTGTCGGTTGATATTGTTTCTAAATAATGTTGGATTTTCTGCATCCAATTTTTCAATATCACCATAAGGCAATAATCCCGATTTGATCAATGCCTGGAATCCATTACAAATACCTAAGATCAATCCATCATTTGCACGCATTGTATCAATAGCTTGGGCAATCTTTGGATTTCTTAATACGTTCGCAATGAATTTACCAGAGCCATCTGGTTCGTCTCCACTACTAAATCCACCTACGATCATTAAAATTTGAGCTGCACTGATTTCTTCAGCCAATGTTTCAATACTCTTTTGAATATTTTCAACTGTTAAATTATTAAATACAACTTGTTTTACTTCGGCACCAGCACGTTCAAATTTAGCTGTTGTATCAAATTCACAGTTTTGTCCTGGGAAAATAGGAATGATTACTTTTGGTTTTTCAACTACAACCTTAGACATAGGTACTTCCACATCATTTAAAGGTGTTTCTAAAGTACCTTTTCCTTCATCTACGATCATTGGATAAATTTCACCATAACGTTTTGTCCAAGCCTTTAATGCATCTTCAATTTCAACTGTTTCATCATTTAATACAATCTTAGAATCATCATTTAAGATACCAATCAATTCTAAATGTTCATCTTGAATACTTTCTGTAGCTTCAACAATCATTGAACCCAAGTTAAATCCATATACATCTTCTTCTGTATTGATCGCAACACCAACTTTAGATCCAAATGCCATCTTCGCAATAGTTGCACCTAAACCACCAAATTTAATTGTGCTTGCCGCAACAATTTTCTTTTCTTGCATCAACTTATGAACCGTTTCAAAGTTTTCTTTCAATTGTTCATAGTTTGGAACATGATTCTTAACAGGTGTATGTTTTACTAAATATACATAGTCTCCAGGATTTTTAAATGAAGCCGAAACAATGTGATCTGTTTTCGCTGTAGTAACTGCGAAAGTAATCACTGTTGGTGGTACATGAATATCTTTATATGTTCCACTCATAGAGTCTTTTCCACCAATACTAGGTGTTTCAAATGCCAATTGTGCATCAATCAAACCTAATAAAGCTTCAAATGGTTGTCCCCATTTTTGTGCGTCTGCACCTAGATGTTCAAAATATTCTTGATTTGATAAACGACACTTTTTATAGTCAGCACCCAATGCTGTAATACGAGCTAATGCTTCAACAACTGAATAACTAGCACCCAAATATGGAGAATATTTAGATACTTTTGGATCATATCCATATGTCATAACTGAACATGTATTTGTCATTCCGTGTACAGGTAATTTTTGTACAGAACCTTCTTCAGGCGTTAATTGATATTTACCTCCAAAAGGCATCAATACCGTACTCTTACCAATAGAAGCATCAAACATTTCTGCCAAACCAATCTGGCTTGCGACATTCGCATCTTGTAATACTGTATTTAAATCTGAATTTACTTCATCAAATGGATGTTCATCATATTCATTTTCACAAACATCAACAACCTGGTGTTGACGAACACCGTTTGTATCCAAGAAAGCACGTGACATATCAACAATTGTTTCGCCACGCCATTTCATGACTAAACGATTTGTATCTGTTACATCCGCAACTTTGATAGCCTCTAAGTTTTCTTTATAAGCTTCTTCTTTGAACTTTTCAAAATCTTTAGCCTCAATACATACAGCCATACGTTCTTGAGATTCACTAATAGCTAATTCTGTGCCATCTAAGCCTTGATATTTGACTGGAACTGCATCTAAGTTGATATCCAATCCATCCGCAAGTTCACCTACGGCAACACTGACTCCACCAGCTCCAAAGTCATTGGCCTTTTTAATTAATTTTGTACAAGCAGGATTTCTGAATAGACGCTGTAATTTACGTTCAATTAAGGCATTACCCTTTTGAACTTCACTTGAACATTTTTCCAAGCTTGTTTCATTATGTTCTTTACTTGAACCTGTAGCTCCACCAATTCCATCACGACCAGTAGCTCCACCAATCATAACAATGATATCGCCTGCTTGTGGTTGTTCACGTTTAACATGTGATTTAGGAGCGGCACCAACAACGGCACCAACTTCCATACGTTTCGCAACGTAGCCATCATCATAAATTTCGTCTACAAATGTAGTCGCCAAACCAATTTGGTTACCATAACTTGAATAACCTTGAGCGGCTGTCTTTGAAATCTTTGATTGAGGTAATTTGTGCTCTAAAGTTTCACTAATTGGTTTAGTGATATCTCCCGCACCTGTAATACGCATAGCTTGATATACATAACTACGTCCTGATAATGGATCACGAATAGCTCCACCAATACATGTGCTAGCTCCACCAAATGGTTCAATTTCTGTAGGGTGGTTGTGTGTTTCATTTTTGAACATCAATAGCCATTGTTCATCTTTTCCATCTACATCCACTGTAATTTCTACACTGCACGCATTGATTTCATCTGTAATCTCCATATCATCAAGCTTACCTTGTTTACGAAGATATTTACCAGCAATTGTAGCCATATCCATCAATGTTTTTTCTTTACGGTTTCCATGAACTTCCTGACGTAATTTTAAATATTTTTCATAAGAAGCCTGTAATTCATCGGACAATGTATCCAAATGGAAACATACATCATCTAATACAGTTTCAAAAGTAGTATGACGACAGTGATCTGACCAATATGTGTCTAGCACACGTAGTTCAGTCATTGTGCAATCTCTTTTTTCTTCCTTTTCAAAGTAACGTTGAACATGCTCAATGTCCGCTTGAGACATGGCCAACCCTAAAGTCTGACGTAAAGCATCTAATTCTTCTTTCGTCTTTTTTGTAAATCCTTCTAAAACAGGAACATCTTTAACTTCAACGTCCTGATCATCTACCAATACAGAAAGGTCTTTAACACGTGCTTCAACAGGGTTAACAATATAATGTGTGATTTTATTAAGTGTTTCTTCATCTACTGGGTTTGCGAACACTAATAAAGTACCTGAATGAATACGTACTGTTTGTTTGTTGTTCAAAAGCATCAAACATTGCATTGCACTGTCTGCTCTTTGATCGTATTGACCTGGTAAAAATTCATATGCCAAATATGATTTACCTGTTAAATCTACAGAATCATATACATCATCTGTAACCACTTCACTACAAACATTTTTCTTTAATAATTCAATATCATTTTCATCAGCGTTAAAAATATCATATAAATTGTATTTTGTTAGACCAAAATCTTCTCTTAAAGATAAAGATTGTCTTAATTCAGCCGCTAATGATTCACTTTCAACCTGAAACTGTTCTTTTTTATGAACAAAAATACGAGTATCCATTTCCTTCTCCTTATTCAACAATTGACTGTTCTAATACTTTTTGTGCTTGTTCTTTTTTAAATTCAACAATTTTATCCTGCAATGACTTATCATTAAGTCCAATCATCTGACAAGCTAAGATTGCTGCATTTCTTGCCCCTGATTTACCAATTGCTACTGTCGCAACAGGAACTCCTTGAGGCATTTGTACTGTTGATAATAATGAATCCAATCCACCTAAAGCAGATGTCTGAATAGGGATTCCAATAACTGGCAACGGTGTAGAGCTAGCTAAAACTCCAGCTAAATGTGCTGCTCCTCCGGCTGCCGCAATAATAACCTGAATTCCACGTTCACACGCTGTCTTTGATAATTCTAAAACAGCTTCTGGTGTACGATGTGCACTTAATACACGAACTTCATATCCGACTTGAAAATCGTCTAATTGTTTCATGCAGCCTTCCATACTTGGCAAGTCTGAACGAGAACCCATCACAATTAAAACACGCTTTGTTTCCATAAATGACCTTCCTTTCAAAACAAAAAAAGCGCACCTATAGTAGGCACACTTAAAAAAGCAATTCTTCTCCATCAATTGTGGTAAATCTTCTTAAGACCATAAGTAAGACCTCCAAAATCAGAAAAACACTTCTGCAAGATTATAATACCCAAAACCAACTCAAATGACAACCCATATTTCATGAAAGTTGTTCTCTAGAAGTGAATAATTTATATTTTCTTAAATCAAATATATAGACAATCGAGCTTAATCCCCAAGTAATCGGATACAACCAATGCGTTAAATACAAACTATGTATGCTCTGTCCGATTGTCATCAACACAACAACACGAACCGCACACCAACACACAAGCATGACCACCATTGGCATTACAGGACGTCCTAAACCTCTTAAAATACTAGAAACCACATGTGAAAAACCCAAAAGTATATAGAAGAAAGCACAAATTTTAGCACGATCCACACCAATCTTAATCACTTCTGGATTTTGATTAAAAAATGAAATAAAGGTTGGCGCAAACAAGTAGATCAAAATACCTAAACATTCAATCATGAATAATGCTGCTACAAGCCCAAACAAAATTCCCTTTCGCGAACGTTCCTTTTGTCCGGCTCCTTCATTTTGTGAGACAAATGTCGTAAGTGCCATCGAAAAAGAAATTTCAGGAAGGAAAATAAATCCTTCTACCTTTGAATATGCACCAATACCTGCAATTGCGGCTGCACCAAATGAATTGATATACGATTGAATCATGACATTCGCAAAATCAATCACACAGCCTTGTAGTCCTGTTGGCAAGCCGTAAATACAGATTTGTTTCAAATTTTCAAAATCCAAAGTTAAGTGTAGCCATGAAATATGCAAAATACTTTCTTCTCTTGCCAATTGTACAGCACACAAAAACATACTCGCAAATTCAGAAATGATTGTTGCCCAGGCAGCTCCTGCAACGCCCATCTTAAATACAGTGATAAATACCACATCTAAAACGACATTCAATATCGAACTGACAATCAAATAATATAGTGGATGTTTGGCATCGCCTCCAGCACGAATGATACCCACAAGCATGTTATATAAGACTAAAGAAAAACCGCCTAAAAAATAAATTTTTAAATATGTGGAAGATAAGCCAAATACTTCTTGTGGAGATCCCATCCACATCAACATTTGATCCGTTAATGCATAGCCACTCATTGTCATAATAAGCCCTAAGATAATACCGAATGTAGCTGTTGTATATACCGCTTTTTTTGTTCTAACCTCATCTTGAGCACCTATCGCATTGGCAATAATGACACTAGCTCCTGTCGCAAAGCCATTAAAAAAACCAACAAACAAGAAAATCAACGAGCCAACACCAGTAACGGCAGCCAACGCATTCTGCCCTAGAAAATTTCCTACAATCAATGCATCTACAGTATTGTAGAGTTGCTGAAAAAGATATCCAATGAATATAGGTATCGCATAGCCAATGATTTGTTTGGCAATACTTCCTTTTGTCATTAATTGAATTGAATTTTGTTTTGCCATATAATCCTCCCCCATACAAGAAAAGCCTGCACCAACATAAGTTAGTACAGGACTTTATTCTGCCCTAATATCCATTAGGATACATCATGTATTATTTATTTACAATACATGCTATATGCTGTCGCAATCGATTGAGCCCAATTATAAATAGATGTTGTATGCATTCCTTTGATATTCTTGTTTCTTAAGCAATATGTTTTAGTAGAATCCACAGGTAAATAACCACATAGTTCACTTTGGCGAACCAACGCATTATGATAGTTTTCTTTAGACACTTCATTATCTGAAGTATACATACCTGCATCTAAATAAGCATCTAATTGTTCATCACTTAAACGACCGAAGTTATTTGTAGCGCCAGTTCTTAAAATAAAGTTAATGCCTGTATCATCTGGTGAGCCATAAGAAAATCCAAGATATGTCGCATCCCAACTATCTGTTTGTGCATCATCCTGCACTGTACTAATGACCGTATTAAATTCAACTGTATTGGCTTTAAAATCAATGCCAATCGCATTTAAACATTTCTGTAAAACTGGAATCAAAGAATCCAAAGAATCCTTATCCTTATTTGCCAAGAAACGAACTGTTAATTTTTCACCATCTTTATAGCGATATCCATCGTCTGCCAATGTATATCCAGCTTCATCTAAGATCTGGTTGGCCTTTTCAACATCATAATCATAATAAGTAACACCATCCACATTTTCTTCATTACGAATCATTTTTCCATTATTTAAAGAAACAGGATTTCCAAAAGTACCAGGCTTATAGGCCATGCCATCAATTTGATAATAGTTATCAATATATTCTTGGGCGTTAAATCCATATCCAATGGCTTTTCTTACCGCAACATCACTGCAAGCTCCCGCATATGAATTAAAGATAATGAAGCTTTCACGATCACTTGGATAAGAATCTACGGATAAACTCTTATTCTTTTGAACAGATTTAATTTTATTTGCCTCAATCACATCTGGAATATAATCCACAGTTCCATTTTCCAATTCTTTGACTTCTGTTGAAGTATCTGTCTTTTTGATCATGATCTTAGAAATTTGATATTGACCTTTTTTCGCTTTAAAATTTGGATTTGAAACTAAGCTAGCTCCACTTGTCTTCTCAAATTTCTTCAATACATAAGCACCCGTTCCAATTGGCTTACTATTCTTCTTTTCAATGTTTTCTGTTTTACCTTTTTTATAATTTAAATATTCAGCACTACAGATCTTTTGTGTTCCAAGTGTAGAAACAGCATCAATTCTTGGTTTATCCAAATGGAAAACGACTGTATAGTTATCTGGTGTTTCAATACCAGTAAAACTAGATGCATCTGCATCGTGATATTCACTATAGCCATCTAAGAAATCAACATTATTCGCAAAACGACCTGTATAGCTTGGATCTGCCATAACAGTAAATGTTGTTTGCACATCTTTTGAAGTAAACTTTGAACCATCACTAAATTTGATGCCTTTCTTTAATTTAAAAGTCATTGTCTTTCCATCCTCACTAATTTCAGGTAAGGACTTAGCCAAATCCGCAACTAACTCTCCTTTTTTGTTGTATTTCAACAATCCTTGATACACTAAATCCACCACATAAGAATCATTTGTCGTTTGGTAATACATAGGTGAAAAAGTTCCATTCATTTCAGAACTTAATCCTACTGTCAACACTTGATCATTACCTGTAGCTTTTGCGCTACATCCACACATTAATAAAGCTAATCCACATACTAATAATTTCTTGTACATCCTCTTCTACCTCCTAATTATCTATTCTTTGTACCACCACCAGTCAGTTAACACTTTTCATCACTCTCCTTATAAATAAAAAATCCTGCATCAAATTAAAAATTTGACACAGGACAGAATATCAAAATAATCTGCGGTACCACCTGAATTGGTATAGTTATCCCCACCTCTAGAATGCCATCACATTCGATCCATTTAACGCACGGAACACGTCGCAGCTACTCAGAATTTCTTTTCACCTTGCCCTTGAAAGTCCATTTGCCAAGTCGTAATAATCTAGCTTCCACCATGACTAGAATCTCTTTGTATCCGGTTCTTAGTTTGATCTCTTTCGCATCGGTTGCCTATAGGATACACCTAACACGGCTTGTTTTCAATACTTTTTTCAGTTTATTTCATTTTTTTACATCAAAGACTGCTCTGTTCTCCCGATAATATCATCTTGCGTCTTTTTGGAAAGCACATTGAAGAAAGCACTATATCCAGCTACACGAACAATTAAATCTTTATGTTTTTCAGGATGCTTCTGCGCATCAATCAAAGTTTCCTTAGACACAATGTTATATTGCACATGATATCCATGTAAACGATTGAAGAATGTTTGAATCAACAATTCTAATTTTTGACGGTTTTCCTCTGTTGACAACATTTGCGGCGTCATTTTTTGATTTAGTAAAACTCCACCTGTAATTTTATTTGTACGAAGCTTAGATACACTTTTAAATACAGCCGTTGGACCATTCTTATCACTATTATGGGCTGGACTGCAACCTTCTGCCAAAGGTTCGAACGCATTTCGCCCATCTGGTGTAGCCATCGTTGACATTCCTTGTCCAACATTCGCACTGATTGATGAAGTTCCCGCATAACGAATTCCACCAATTGGTCCTCTATTATATCGCGTATTTGGATATTTTTCGATTTCATCAATATAAGAATCATACGCTTCTACAATCAATTGATCTACGTAGTCATCATCATTTCCGTATTTTGGAGCTTCACAAATCAACATTTCCTGAATCTTCTTATTTTCTGGTGATGAAAAATCATCTAAGATTGCAGCCCATAATTCTTGTCTTGTGATTTTCTTTTCTTCATATACCAACTTCTTTATTGCGGCCAAACAATCTGCCATATTTGCGATTCCAACTTGTAGACCAGAAATAAAATCATATACAGCTCCACCTTCTTTGATTGTTTTACCTCTGGCAATGCAATCATCAGTTAAAGCTGAGCAAAGAACATCGGGTACATCTCTTTCAGACGCTTTATCAATCGCATTTTCAACAATCACACTATAACGAGTAATTTCCCTAACCGTCTTATCCCATGCCTTTAAAAGTTCTTCATAACTTTCCATTTCGGTAAAATAACCATAACCCTTTGTGAAACGTTTATTACTTGTTAGATCCACACCATTATTCATCGTACACAAAAGCATTCTTGGAAAATTAATATAAGACATTCCCGTGCAACGATATCCCCATTTACCTGGAACCGCTGTTTCTACACAGCCTATGGCACTGTAATTATAGGCATCTTCTTCTTTAACGCCCCAATCCATAAACGATGGAATAATAATTTCATCATTATTCAATGCTGGCATACCAAATCCCAATCGCATAACTTCTACACATTCATCCAAAAATTGTTTATTAATATTCTTATGATAGCGCACAGTTAAATTCGGTTGTGTCAATCTTGTCTGTGCAACCGATTTTAATACTAAGAAACTCAAGTCATTGACCGCATCCTTTTTATCTGTTGTCTGACCTGCAATCGTTACATTTTGATACATAGGAGAACCTGCTGAACTTAATGTGTGGGCTTGAGAACGTACTTTATTGATTGTTAGTGTTTTGATCCACAAACAAGTCAATAGTTCCAAAGCTTCTGCTTCTGTAATATTTCCGCTTTTAATATCTCGATCATAATATGGATACATATATTGATCGAATCTTCCATAGCTCAAAGAATGTCCATTGGATTCAATTTGTAAAATCAATTGAATAAACCATACGGATTGTACAGCTTCTTGAAAGGTTTCTGCTGGTTCATACGGCACTTTTGCACAAATTTTGCTGATTTCTAATAATTCAATCTTTCTTTCTAGATCCAATTCTCTTTCTGCTAAATTCTTTGCAAGAACACTGTAACGGTTCGCGAAAGTACGTACTGCATCTAACACAATAAGAACTGCATTATAGAAACAATACTTGTCAATACTATCAGGGGATGTCAAATCTAGAGAAGCTTTACATTCTTTTACACGCTTTTCATATCCTTTTAATCCATCCTTTAAAATTCGTTCATAGTTCACGGCCAAATGCGCATCTCCGGCATTTAACTTACCTTCCATTCCAAATACACCGGTTTCCATAAAAACACGAACTTCTTCAGGAAGAAGTGCTTCACCTCTTGCACGTAAATTATTGTTTTCCCAGAATGGCGCAATTTCTCTAAGTTGTTCTTTCGTCTTTTCTGTGATATAGAATACGTCCCCATCTCTTTTTTCAAACTGATCCAATTCGTTGATCACAAATTCCATAGTATATTCAGGAAAAATTGGAGCATTACGATTCTTAGTCGCTTGGTTTCCTGCCAAAAGAGATTTATCCTCAATATATATACTCATATGATCCAATATTTTTTCTAGCATTTTAGCTCGAACCATTACTCGTGGTTGATTTAAATTTTCTTTATAAGCTTCTGTAGCTAAAATGGCACGTTCGGCATCAATATAAGGTTTCTCATCCAATACTTCTTCACGAAAATCCTTCATTCGTTTAGTCAATGTTCCAAAATGTTCTGCATTTTCCATATATACTCTCCTGTTCATTTCATTCGTAACTAATATCTGTTTTAAAAGTATCATCCAACTCATATTATGTCAATATATTTCATTCGTAATTTTATGAACTTTCATTTGCAACTTCAACATGTTATAATACATTTAAGGAGATCAACACAATGAAAATAGCAAATCGAAATACAACAGGTATTATTTTTAATATTCAAAAATTCAGTGTAAATGACGGTCCAGGCATTCGTACTACCGTTTTTCTAAAGGGATGTCCCCTTCGTTGCAAGTGGTGTGCAAATCCTGAGAGTCAGCTTGTGCAAACACAAATTCTTTGGGATCAAAAAAAATGTATAAACTGTCAGCATTGCATTGAAACTTGTCCAAAGAATGCCATTAAAATAAGTGAGAAATCTATCAAAATCAACCATAGTCAGTGTAGTGGATGTAAGAAATGTGTATGTGAATGTCCAAAAAATGCATTAAGTGCACAAGGTGAACAAAAATCAGTGGAAGAAGTACTTAAAATTGTTTTACAAGATCAAGTATTCTACGAAGAAAGTGGTGGTGGACTTACTCTTTCTGGAGGTGAACTCTTACTTCAACCAGATTTTTCAAGAGAACTTCTTCTAGCAGCTAAAGAAGAGAGGGTTCATACGTGTTGTGAAACAACTGGTTTTGCGACACAAGAAACATTTGATTGGGTCATGGAACAGGTTGATTACATTCTTTTTGATATGAAACATTGGAGTTCAGGCAAGCACATAGAAGGTACAAACGTTTCAAACGAATTGCCTTTGCTCAACATGAAACATGCCATTGAAAATGGAAAAACTGTTCTTCCGCGAATCCCTGTCATTCCAGGATTTAATGATTCTTTAGAAGACGCAAAAGAATTTTCAAAAACACTTCATAACATGGGAATAAACAAGTGTCAGCTTCTACCATTCCATCAATTTGGAGAAAATAAATATCATCTTTTAAACCAAAAATATGATTATGAAAATGTTCCTTCATATCATCCAGAAGATTTAAAAGAGTATTTAAATGTATTTAAAGAAAATAATATAAATGCTTTCATTTGAAACCAAAAACACTTATTATATAAACAAAATGATAGGAATCGATATAAATGAAAAATAGAACAAATAAAATATTAGAATTACTGACATCTGAAAAGAAAGTTGAAGTTTCTCAATTAGCTGAATATTTAGATGTTTCACAGGTGACGGTCCGCAAAGATTTAGATGCATTAGAAACTAAAGGAATCATCAAGCGTGAACATGGTTATGCTGTTTTATGTAGTGCAGATGATATCAATGGCAGAATCGCATATCATTATGAAGAAAAGAAGCAAATAGCCTTAAAAGCTGCCGAACTTGTAAGTGAGGGCGATACAATTATGATTGAAAGTGGTAGTTGTTGTGCACTTTTAGCCGATACGTTAACACAACTTCATAAAGACTTAACAATCATAACTAACAGTGCTTTTATCGCAGAATATATCCGTGGAAAATCTAATTTTCAAATCATCCTTCTAGGTGGTATTTATCAACAAGATTCACAAGTTATGGTCGGCCCTATGGTGCAAGAATGTGTGTCCAACTTTTTTGTCGATTATTTTTTCATCGGTACAGATGGATATGATTCTAGAATAGGCTTTTCAAATCGTGATCAGATGCGAGCGCAAGCCGTACGTGATATGTCTCATCAAGCTGAACAAATCGTTGTCTTAACAGAGAGTGATAAATTTTCTAAGCGTGGTGTTGTACCATTAAATTTGAAAGATAAAGTAAAAACGGTTATAACTGATCATTCTATTGATTCTTCCTATATCGAAGAGCTCAATAACCAGAACATTCAAATCATTAAGGTCTAAAAAAAGGATTTCAAACGAAATCCTTTTTTTATTAATCATCAATATATGCTGTTGCCATTGATTGTGACCAGATAAATGTAGAAGAAGTTTCCATTCCTTTTACTTTCTTATTACGTAAACAATATGTTTGTACACCATCTGTTGGTAAATATGCACATAGTTCTGCTTGACGAACGTAAGCTTTTAAGTAAGCAGCGGCTGAAGCCTCTTTATCAGCTGTATAAGCACCTGCAGCTAAGTATGAATCTAATTCATCATCTTTTAAACGAGCAAAGTTATTCACACCCTGTGATTGAATCAAGTAATCAACTTCAGTATCTTCAGGACTTCCAAAAGAGAATCCTAAATAAGATACATCCCAATCACCAACAGCTGAATCATCACCTACAGTGGCAATAACCGTATTAAATTCCATTGTGTTTGCCTTAAAGTCAACGCCAAGTTCTCCCCACTCTTTTTGTAACATAGGAATCAATGTGTCCATCGCATCTTTTTCTTTTGTAGCCAAGAACTTAATACTTAATTTTTGACCATCCTTTTCACGAATACCATCACTTCCAACAGTCCATCCGGCATCATCTAGGATTTGTTTTGCCTTTTCTACATCATAATCATAGTAAGTAGCACCATCTACTTTTTCTTCACCGCGAATATACGCACCATTTGCCCCAGATACCGGGTTACCAAACATGCTTGGTACATATGCTAATTTAGCATCTTTATCATCTAATTTATAATAGCTTGCGATATAGGCTTCTCGATCAAATCCATAAGCCAATGCCTGACGTACCGCCTGATCTTGGCAAGCGCCTGCAACTGTATTCATAAACAAGAAGTCTTCACGATCACTTGGATAAGAGTCCATAGTCAAACCTTTATCTTTATCATTTGCTACTGTATTGATTTTATTCGCATCCACTACATCTGGAATATAATCGACCGTTCCATTTTCCAATTCCTTGACTTCAGTAGAAGTTTCTGTTTTCTTGATCATGATCTTAGAGATTTGATATTCTCCATCCTTTGCTTCAAAATTTTCATTTCGATCCAATGAAGCTCCCTCTGTTTTAGAGAATGATTTCAATTTATATGGACCTGTACCGACTGGATTACTATTGTTCTTTTCCACATTTGAAGTTTTACCCTTCTTATACTTCAATGTTTTTGCACTACAAATTTTTTGTGTTCCCAAAGTAGACTCTGCATCGATTTTTGGTTTTGACATATGGAAAACAACCGTATAATCATCTGGTGTTTCAATACCTAAAATATCTTTTGCATCTCCATCATGATATTCGCTATATCCATTTAGGAAATCAACCTTACTAGAAAAACGTCCTGTATAGCTTGGATCAGCCATAACACTGAATGTTGCCTTTACATCTTTTGAAGTAAATTTAGATCCATCACTGAACTCAACACCTTTCTTCAATTTGAATGTCATCGTTGTACCATCATCACTAATAGTAGGTAAATCCTCCGCCAATTCTGGCACTAAATTAGAATCCTTGTCATATGCCAACAATCCTTGATATACCAAATTAATTACGTTATGATCGTTTACTGTTTGATAATACATGGGAGAGAAATCTCCATTCATTTCTGTAAACAATCCAACAGTTAACGTTTGTTCTTTACTAGAACCCGATCCGCCTGCAGAGCATCCTGCAAGCATGAATGCCATACCTAGGGCACATACTTTTCTCTTATTCATAATCTTCCTCTTCTCTTTTTATGTAAACCATTATAGCGCTTTCTGAAACAATATCAACTTCATTTACAATGAATTTCTGAAAAGAAAAAAGCCTATCTTTTATGATAAGCTTCATATAATTCATTCTTTTTACAAGCCATTTCTTTGGCAACCAAACCAATAGCTTCCTTTGTTCGCATTCCAGATTCAATATATTCATCCACTTTCGATATAGCAGTATACATATCAAATACAACTTCATCTTGTTTAAAGCCATCCATGACAATGACCATTTCACCTTTACAAGTAGCAGCTACTTCTAACACTTCTTCAATGGTTCCACGAATATATTCTTCATGCACTTTTGTGAGTTCTCTAGCCAAGCACATTTGACGATTTCCCAACACTTCTAACATATCCTGCAAAGTATCTTCAATACGATGTGGCGCTTCATAGAAAATCGTTGTATAAGGAATTGTTTTGATTTCTTCGAGCTGTTTCTTTCTTTTTGAACTCTTATTGTCTAAAAAGCCATAAAACAAATAGTGATAACAACTCAATCCACTCGCAACCAACGCATTCATAGCGGCATTAGCACCTGAAACTGAAACCACATTAAATCCATGCGAAATCGTTTCTTGAACTAGTTTTTGTCCTGGATCTGAAACTAATGGATAGCCTGCATCCGATACAACCGCAACATCTTCACCATTTTCCAATCGTTCAATGATTTTTGGAATACTGGCTTGCTGATTATGCTCATGATGAGACATCAACGTTGTATCAATGCCATAAGCCATTAAAAGTTTTTTGGTGTTACGCGTATCTTCTGCCGCAATGACACTCACACTTTTTAAAATATCTAGTGCTCTAGGTGTCATTTCTTGTAAATTGCCAATAGGTGTGGGAACCAAATACAATGTAGAAGTATTCGACTCAAAACTCTTCTGTCTAATCATTGTTAAATTCCTTATCTGGCCACAATTCTTTAAAGTTCACAAACAAGACTTCTTCTTTGTTTTCTAGTTTTGCCTGTTTTTGAAGCACATTCATACTTGATATGCGATATTTTTTACCTTGATAACTCACAATCGAATTCATCTTTGGTAAATCTTTACGCATTCTTGTATACTCTTCATTTTCAAAACGCAAACAACACATCAACTTTCCACATTGACCACTCAATTTCTGAATATTCAATGCCAACATTTGATTTTTTGCCATATTAATAGATACCGTATCAAAATCTGACATGAATCTTGAACAGCAACATTCCATACCACAATTTCCAATTCCACCAACGATTTTAGCTTTGTTTCTTGGTCCTACTTGTCTTAACTCAATACGACAATGTAAATGTTGTGCTAAGTCTTTCAATAATTGTCTAAAATCAACACGCTCGTCCGATACATACGTGAAAATTACTTTTGTACGATCCAATATATATTCTGAGCTAATCAAATGCATATCCAACTTCAAATTTGCCACACATTCCTGACAAATCTTCATAGCTTCTTTAGCTCTTTCAACATTCTCTTCTTTACACTTAATATCTTCTTGTGTTGCCTTACGCAATACTGGTTTAATATCTCCCTTTACTTTTGAAGCATCAAAATCAATGGTTGGTACACAAACCTTTCCAAGTTCTTGCCCACGCACTGTTTCTACAACGACAATATCATTTGTATAATATTTAACATCAGATCCGAAAGTGTAGGCTTTTTTCGACTCTTCAAACTGTATATAAACAATATATTTATATGTCACTTTTCCTTCTGTATTCACTAAATCACAGCCTTCCTAATATCATAATAAAGCTTATCCATAAATAAACCTAAATCGACTGGTCGATACAACATATCCATGTTTTCAACCAAGATTGAATATAGTTTTACTTTTTTTTCTAAAGGTACATTTACCCTGTCATTTTTCACATAGAATAAAGCCCACTGAATCCACAACTGTATCCAATCCTTATTCATGCAATCTGACTTATTCACAAACACATTTGTCTGCATCTTTTCAATTTGTGCAAAAGAAGATGCGTGTTCAATATATTCAAGTGCAATTTGTTTCAATTCTTCAAAATCAGGTAAAGCCAATAATTCAATGGCCTTATCATATGTATATCCAGATTCTGCAAGCATCTTCGCATTTTCTTCACTTGTATTTTCAAGCAATGCATGCTCACAACTTTCGGGCTTAAAATGAATGGCCTGACACCTAGATTGAATAGTTGGTAAAACATTGGACTTTTCATCCGCAATTAATATACCATAAATCCCTTCACTTGGCTCCTCTAAAAACTTCAACAAACTATTTGAAGCATCCGGTGTAGCCTTATCATAATGATCTAGAATATAGATTCGAGCATTTTGTTTTCCTGCACTAGTGGATTCAAAAAACGCCTGTAAATCTACAATATCTTTCTTTTTAATACGATCATTCGATACAATCATGTAGTCTAAAGACTCTTCATTCTCAATTCGTTTACAAGTTTCGCATTCTTGGCATGCGAATCCATCAACATCTGTATGTTCGCATACAATGCTTTGTGCAAACAAGATCGCCGTTTCTAATTTACTTGAACCTTTCGGTCCATGAAATAAATAGGCATTCGCAACTCTTTGATTCTTTAAAGCATTCGACAACGTCTGATACACAACCGATTGTGCTTTTTTTAAATATTCTTTATTCATGTTCTTTAATAACCTTTAAAACACATTCCATAGCACTCTTTAATACTTCTTCTTTACAAGGCTCGGCATCAATGACTTCAATACGCTCTGGATACATAGAAACTAATGTTTCATAGCCTTGGCGTACAGCTTTATGGAATGAACTTTCTTCTTGATCCAAACGATTTAAATCGCCACGAAGATTCATTCGTTTCTTTCCTGTTTCTACACTAACAGATAAAAACAATGTCTTTTCTGGCATACACCCATCGATCGCAAACTGATTGATATCCCACACTTCTTTTAATCCAATACCTCGTGCAATTCCTTGATATGCCAAACTTGAATCAATGAAGCGATCACACAATACGATCTTCTTATTTTCTAATGCCGGAAGAACAACTTCTTTTAAATGTTGTCTACGACTTGCCGCATATAATAATGCTTCTGTACGATCATCCATCTCCGTATTATTTACATCTAATAATATATTACGAATAGATTCAGCAATCTTACTTCCACCTGGTTCTCTTGTATAGATACAATCGTATCCCATTTTGATCAATTCTTCTTGTACCGCTTTACATACGGTTGTCTTTCCTGATCCATCATTTCCTTCAAATGTTATAAATACACCTTGTTTCATTTTCATTTCCTCACACAAACATAATATAGTATATTGGCATATACACTATATTCTTTTCTTCCTTAACCACTCTATCATTTGAGAATACATATCCTTTTTGAATTCTATTCTCTTGGGCTGCAATCACCTTTTTTAATGCACTAAATTCATAGCCATCTCGTCCTGATTTTATTTCAATAGGGATGACACTTAAAGTCGAATAATCATCGATTAAATAATCCACTTCTCCAACTTTTCTACGATCATAATAATACAAATTATGCCCATGCGCTTTTAATTCTTGTGTAACTACTGTTTCATATACAGCTCCTAAATTTACTTTCACTTCATCTTTTAATATTGCGTTCACGTTATAACTATACAAAATATTGGTAAACAATCCCACATCATTCATATATAGTTTTATTAAATTTTTCTTGGAAGACTGAATCAGCGGAAAACTTGGTTCTGCAATGGCAGAAACTGGTAATGCGATACCTGAAGATATCAAATATTCGAATTCATGTTCATAATTTTTGAATCTTGCGTTTGGTTGATTTTCAATTTTTGTGAATTGTATTCTCTTAACCTTGTTGTCAATATTTGAGGGAATATAATCATACATTTTTTGAATCACAAGCCGATTATCCTCATCATATTTACCAGCATCTTCTCGATAATATTTATGGGTTAAAGTCTGTACTTCACGAATATTATATACATTCTTTGTTTCTACATATGCCTTTATCGCATCTGGTAAACCACCAACATACAGATATGTTTTAAACAAATTTAAAATCTTATTATGCATCGATTCATTTAAAGACTCTTTTGTTTCATAACACTGTTTCATATAAGAAATAAATTCATTTCCAACGCCACAAGCCCATAAAAATTCCTCAAAATCCATTGGATACATCTTTTTTTCCAAAATGGAACCCATTGGAATCGAAGTCGTTTTATGTAAAGTAACCCCCAACAAAGAACCACTACAAATATATTTAAATCGATTGTCATAACGCAACGATTTTAGCATTGTCAACAAATGAGGGTATACTTGAATCTCATCTAAGAAAACAATTGTATTTTCTCTGTCTTTTAATTTATCTCCATGCAAAATGCTTAGCTGCAAATAAAACTCATCTTTATTCTTTACATCCGCAAATAATCGATCACCTGCATAATCATCAATCATATTCACTTCTACATAATTTGTATAATATTTTTTCGCCAAAGCTCGAATAATATATGACTTTCCAATTTGTCTAGCTCCATCAATGCATAAAATTCGTTCTTCATCACTATTCAAATATGTTTCTAAATAGGACTCAATTTTTCTTTTAAACATAGTTTCCTCCGGTTTTCAAGTAAATTTTAACATCATATTTTACGGTTTTCAAATATATTTAGACATCAAAAAATACAGTTTTCAAAAAAAAACACCCATAAGCATTCAACTTATGGGTATCTTTCAATTATAAAGTTTTTCCTGTCAACATTGTGTAAGCTTGAAGATATTTTTCAATTGTCTTATCCACAATTTCTTGAGGAAGTGTCCAGTCATTATCTGGATTTGCCTTTAGCCAGTCACGCGCAAATTGTTTATCAAATGATGGTTGTGAATGTCCAGCTTCATATCCGTCTGCAGGCCAGAAACGAGAACTATCAGGAGTCAACATTTCATCACCAATAACGATATTTCCATTTTCGTCTAAACCAAATTCAAATTTTGTATCCGCAATAATAATTCCTTTGCTTAAAGCATACTTAGCACATTTTTTATATAATGCGATTGTACAATCTTTAATCTTAGTCGCATATTCTTCACCATGTCCTGGGAAGTATTTTTCTAAGTGTGCAATACTTTGTTCAAAAGAAATATTTTCATCGTGATCCCCAATTTCTGCCTTTGTACTAGGTGTATAAATTGGTTCTGGAAGTTGTTGTGATTCTTGTAACCCTTCTGGAAGTTCAATACCACAAACCTTTCCTGTTTTTTTGTAGCTAGCCCATCCACTACCTGTGATGTAACCACGAACAATACATTCGATTGGAAGCATGTTCAATTTACGACATAACATTGATTTTCCTTCAAATTTTTCTTGTTGGAAATATTCTGGCATATCTTTTGTATCTACACTAATCATGTGATTAGGTAAGATATCACTTGTGTAATCAAACCAGAATTTTGACATCTGTGTTAAAACAGTTCCTTTTTTTGTAACCTCATTGTTTAGAATTACATCAAAACAACTGATGCGATCTGTCGCAACCATAATAAGGTTGTCTCCATTGTCGTAAATCTCACGTACTTTTCCTTCTTTAATTGGTTTTAATTCCTGCATCTCGAATCTCCTTTTCTGCGTACAAGACAAAGATACAACTAAAACAAATTTAACACAATATGAAAATAAGGAAATCCTAAGATTTCCTTACAAATTTTTAACATTTAATGCACGAATCGCATTTAATACGGCAATGATCATAACTCCAACATCCGCAAAAATCGCAACCCACATATTCGCAATACCAATGGCACCTAATAATAAACAGATTAATTTAACACCAATCGCAAAATAAATATTCTCATATACAATATGAATACACTTCTTCGCAATCTTAATGGCTTTAGAAATCTTTAATGGATCATCATCCATTAATACAATATCCGCTGCCTCAATGGCTGCATCACTGCCTAAAGCACCCATCGCAATACCAATATCAGCTCTTGATAATACAGGCGCATCATTAATTCCATCTCCGACAAATGCAAGATTTTCTTTCGAGTGCTTTAAAGACAATAACTCTTCTACCTTATTTACCTTATCTTGAGGCAATAACTCAGAATACACTTTGTCAATATTTAATTCAGAAGCCACCTTGTCGGCAACACTTTTTACATCTCCAGTCAACATGACCGTTTGTTTAATGCCAGCCTTCTTCAATGCCTCAATTGCTTCTTTAGCATGAGGTTTCAACATATCTGAAATCACAATGTGACCTGCATATTTGCCATCAATAGCCATATGTACAATGGTACCTACAGAATGACATTCTTGATACGAAATATTATACATCTTCATTAATTTATCATTACCCGCAAGCACTTGCACTCCATCAATTATAGCTTTCACACCATGACCACTAATTTCTTCTACATCTTCAATGCGAGATTTATCAATTGTATTTCCATACGCCTTTAACAAACTCTTAGAAATTGGATGTGTCGAATAACTTTCAGCCATCGCTGCATATTCTAATAATTTTTCTTCTGGAATATTCGCATGATGAATTTCTGCCACCTCAAACACACCTTGCGTCATTGTGCCTGTTTTATCAAATACAACATATTTACATGAAGCCAATGCCTCTAGATAGTTTGATCCTTTAACTAAAACTCCCTGGTTGCTGGCGCCACCAATTCCGGCAAAAAAGCTCAAAGGAATACTGATCACCAATGCACATGGACAAGAAATAACTAAGAATGTTAAGGCACGGTATAGCCATGTACCAAAGTCAGCAGGATTTCCCATAACCAAATTGAATACAGGTGGAAGCAAGAATAAGGCCAAAGCACTATAACATACGGCTGGCGTATAAATTCTCGCAAAGCGCGAAATAAACGCTTCGGAACGAGATTTCTTACTTGATGCATTTTCTACTAAATCCAAGATTTTTGATACAGTGGATTCACCAAATTCTTTTGTTGTCTTAATTTTTAATAAGCCCG
Source organism: uncultured Holdemanella sp. (assembly GCF_934754935.1). Lineage (GTDB taxonomy): Bacteria > Bacillota_I > Bacilli_A > Erysipelotrichales > Erysipelotrichaceae > Holdemanella. Next base: position 24,463 of record NZ_CAKVJB010000034.1, read on the forward strand.
TCATATTGATGCAACCACTAATTACTTCATCATTTTCACTTACTTCTCTAGGCAAGCTTTCTCCTGTTAATGCCGCTGTATTTAGAGTAGAACTTCCTTCAACCACAATACCATCAATAGCTACCTTTTCACCAGGCTTAACCACAATGATCGTACCAATCTCTACTTCATCTGGATCTACTTGTTCAAGATTTCCATCCTCATCTTCAATATTGGCATAATCTGGTCGAATATCCATTAATTCCGTAATGTTTTTACGACTCTTACCAACCGCGTAACTCTGAAACCATTCACCAATCTGATAGAACAACATAACGGCTGTTGCCTCATCAAAAGACTTTAATCCAATAGCTCCCACGGTTGCGACAGCCATAAGAAAGTTTTCATCAAATACTTGACGATTTTTAATTCCTTTAAAAGCCTTAAGAAGAATATCATACCCAATTTCTAGATAGGCCACTAGAAACAAAGGAATCTCAATATATTCAGGAAGTTTTATGACTTTAATTATGATAAAAAGAACACTTGCGACAATGATTCGCTTTAACATCTTCTTCTGTTTTTTGTTCACGTTTATTCCATCCTCTCTAAAAAATATTAATTGCTCAATTATTCAACTATAACAATTGAAAAATAGAGATGCTTTCGCATCTTACTTTTCATTAAAAGAAAATTTCACAATCATCTTCAACTTTTTTGCAGTTCTCTAAAACGCGAGCCATAACTTCTTTAGGTTGAACGCCTTCTTCGAATTCAACATTCATCTTTAACATCATGAAGTTAACAACTGCACTCTTTACACCTTCCGTATTATTAGCAGCTACTTCCATTTTGTTTGCACAGTTTGCGCAATCTACATCAATCTTATAACTCTTTTTCATTTTAATATCCTCCACGTTTGAATAGTTGAACATATATTCAACTTTTATACTTTCATTATATAGGATTCATGCATGATGTCAATAACATTTTTGACAATTGTTCAATCATTCAACTATAATAAAGAAAAAAGGAGAACTTATGATTGGTACACATTGTGACTGCAAGCCTAAAAATACAGAATTAGTACAAGAAGTAAAAGATAAAATGCCTGCCTTTGATGAAATTATGAATCTATCTGATTTCTTTAAAGTCATGGGAGATAGTACACGTCTACAGCTATTATTATCCCTTCAACAAAGTGAAATGTGCGTATCCGATTTAGCCAATGTACTCGATATGACTAAATCTGCCGTATCCCATCAATTAAAGGCTTTACGCCTTTCTAAATTGATTAAATCTAGAAAAGAAGGAAAGACAGTTTACTATTCATTAGATGACGAGCATATTGAAACCATTCTAGGCATGGCCTTTGATCATACGAAAGAACATTAAAAGGAAGATTGATCTCAATGTCATTAAGTTAAGAAATGACGGCTTCGAGGGGAACACAAAAAATGTGCTCCTCTTTTTTTTATGGAAAAT
>NZ_CAKVJB010000035.1 GCF_934754935.1 uncultured Holdemanella sp.
TTCAATGGACTTCGTCACCGTATCAACTGGACTTATTTTACCGTATTGGATGGGCTTGCCCATCCGTTATATTCATTGAATGAACCTAAATAAACGATTAGAATTAATTATAAGAAATATAAAATAATGTTTGGTTTATGATTTAAGGTGTATATATAAAGAAAACTGAACCATCATTGTGCATTGGAAATAAAGGTGAGAAATGTGTCAAATAATATAAACAGGTCATTGATTGGCAATATTTTAAAGAGTATTAGGGTTGAAAAAAATATTCCAATGAAAAAAATAGCATCTGCTTTGAAAGTAAGTGAATCTACTGTTTCCCAGATTGAAACAGGTAAGAATTCAGCAACAAAAGAGAAGATAAATGAGATTTGTCATGTATGTGGTTGTTCGTTTGATTATAAAACCGATAGAAAAAAGATGATTGATTTAGTTCTATATATTTATACCCAATATTCAAATTTATCAACAGATGAAATGAATTCTACAATAGAAGAAGTTAAAAACAATCCCTTCATTAGCTGCTCTTATGCACGATTTGAGTATTATCTAATTCTATATATGGATGGAATTATCAATCAAAGTAATGAAGATGTACAACTGTTTAAAAGAATTCTTGAAATAGGGAAAAGCTCATTTTCAAATAAGGAATTATCTATTTATTATGATATAAAAGCGCTAGAAAAAATGTATTTGAACGATAGTATAAAAGCTTTGGAGTATTTAAATCAATCGCGATTATATGATAATGAGTTTTTAATGAATCATTATCATTATTGCAGTATTTATTTGAATTTAGGATATTATACTTTGGCACAAAAATATATTCGCAAAAGTATAGAGATTGCGATTAAAGAAGTTTCTTTTGAAAGATTATGTTATTTATTATTGAACCAAGGAGTACTGTATTTGAATACAGAACAATATGTTGAAGCTGAAAATTTGAATCTAAAGTTGTTAAAAGAATCAAAAATACGAAATGAAGAATTTCTAAAATATTGTATTCTATCTAATTTAGTATTGATTTCTTTACTACAAAAGAATTATGAGAATGGATTTAAGTATTTAGGAATGGTAGATCAGAAATACTTGGAAGACGATTATGATTTAGTTTCGTATAGGATTTTGCTCCATTTATTTGTTAAAGATTATACATTAGCAAAAAAATATATACGCCAATCTCTAAGTAACAATAGTATAGGTAAATATTATAAAAATTTCTTTCAAGGTTTAAAATACTTGATTGATAATAAACAAGAAAAAGCTATTGAGCGTATAGAAAGTTGCTATAATTTAGCTTTGACTGCAGGTGAAGTTGACAGAGCTATGTTAGATTTAAAGCTATTGAATGAGTTATATCTTGATCATGGATTACAAAATAAATTAAAAAAGTGAAAGAATTACAAGAAAATTTCTACAAGATGTCATATGCGAATCAAATAATTGAAGATATAGGGTTAAAACTTAATTAAAAAATTGATATTGTTTTTTTATTACAATTACTTTATATTGAAATCAGAAAGAGCATTTTAATCAATTGAATTGTAATGAAATATATTATAGCTCATATTTTGTGAGCTGGCTTTAGGGTATCATTCTCAAGGTTTAGCTCATGAAGTGACGTCAAATATACTATATTATAATTGGAATTGACATAAGTATACTGCTTATGTATGTATTCAAAATGGTATCCTTCTCCGTCTTAAAACAACGGAAGCTTGGATACTTTTTTTCATTTGTCTTATTTATTCGAAATTCTATTAATGATTCTATTACGTATTATGAAAAACTTAATTAAAAAGTTGATATTGCTTTTTTATTACAATTAATTTATTCTGAAATCAGAAAGAGTTTTTTTTAATGGATATTTGCAATTGCAATGAAACAATCACTATATAATACTTGTTTTTAAAATGGTGACAATATAATCATATTCAATGCAAGAACTAATGCACTGGCTAAACCAAGCCTAGTGGAATATAGTACCTATGAGATAAATAAAGTGTAAACCGAATTATGGATTTAAGCTATAAGTATTTAAGAGATAACATTTTGTTGTCTCTTATTATTTAGGAAAGGAATATGGGGGAATATATATATGGAAATACTCAAAGTAGAAGGCGTTTCAAAGCAGATTAAAAATCATAAGATTTTAGATAATATTAGTTTTTCAATTTTTGAAAATGAAATTGTAGGGTTGATTGGGCCAAATGGTGCTGGAAAAAGTACAATTATGAAATGTATTACAGGACTATATCATATGAATGAAGGGAAAATTACTATTTGTGGACATGATTTAAAGAGTGATTCATCCAATGCGTTAAAAAATATAGGTGTAAGTATTGAATATCCATCTTTATATCCAGAATTATCTGGACATGAACATTTTAAAATCATGGCAAATTGGAAGCATTTAGATTCTAAAAGAATTGAGGAAATGGAGCAATTCAGTGATTTAAAGGATGGCTTATATCGAGCCACAGAACATTATTCGATGGGAATGAAACAAAGATTAGTCTTGGCTTTGGCTATGATGGCTAAACCTAAATTGCTTATTATTGATGAGCCTACGAATGGTTTAGATCCACAAGCTATATTTGATTTAAGAAATAAGCTTTTAACTATACGAAATGAAGGAACAAGTATTTTATTATCTTCTCATCAGTTAAGTGAACTCGATAAATTAGCTGATCGAGCTTTATTTATTAAAAGTGGAAAGTTGATCAAAGAGAAGAATATGGATGAACTTCGTCAAAATCATTCGATTTATCGATTAGAAGTTTCTAATCCCAAAAGTGTATTGCTTCTTTTAAAAAATTCTTTTATTAAAGAGCATGTTCTTTATATGCAATGTGATTCCAAAGAAGAGTTTTCTAAATCCTTGCAGATACTGATTCAAAATAATATTTTGGTGTATTCCTTAGCTGAAGTGCATCAGGATTTGGAAACATATTATAAGGAACTATATAAGGGTTAAGTGTATGTTATTAAAAAATGAATTTAGATTTCTTTTTTCAAAAAGAAATATTCTAGTATTGATCCTTGTTTTAATTGGCATTTTATCTGTGTATTTTTTTAAATACAATACTGAATATGAACAATATGCATCCAATCAAATCATGTATTATTATGAAATGATAAATGAAGAAAACCAAAGAATCAATATTCTTCCAAAAGAAAAACTGAATGCCTTTTTTAGAGAGGATAGTATTTATTGTCAAAAGTTATTAAGTGATTGGAAAAATGGCGAGGATGCAAAAACAATCGCAAAAGATATGTATGATAGGGATCAAAACATTTTAAAATACATTGATTCAGGTATGGATTTGTCAAATTTTAAATCGATTCTCCAAAATAATAAACAAGACTTAAAAAAACGAATTCAAATGGAAAAAACATATATTGAAAATGAATATTATGACTTTATATATCAAAATAAACCGACGGGTTGTTATTTGATGGTGCAATTTTTAAAAGGAAACAATCTTTTCTTTTATTTATTCATGATTTTGATTCTAGTGTGGAACGTAGACATATGGTCTAAAGATTTAGAAAACAATACATTTCGATATGTATTTACAATAGGGAAAAGTCGAAAATATGTATATATACTTCGTGCGTTGTTACATCTTTTTATCACTGTTTTTTTTAGTATACTATTTTTCGTTGTACTGTATTTGATTGGATATATATATTGTGGAAGCGGCATAGAGTTATTGATTGGAACAACACCGGTGATTACTTACTTATCTCATCATATTCTTTGTGTATTTGGATGGGTTTTGTTTAGTGCTTCATGTATACAATGTTTATCTTTGTTGACGAAAAATAAAGGAATGAGTCTAATGTTGACGGGATTATTATTTGTCTTTATGTATACATATTTGCATATTGAAACTTTATGGGCCTATACATCTTTGTTCTTTATAGGCGCAATATGCATACAGTTCATTTCATGTCTCTATTTAGAAAGATTGGATTTAGGTTAAGCTTATGGTTTTAGAAATAAAAAGTGTATTAAAGAATAAAGTGAGTGCTGTTATCTTTTTCATTTTATTAGTATTGAATATGGTGCAAGTACCAAATTATATGGAACATGAGTATGATGTGGAACAGAATATGAATATTTTTGAAACGCAGATTCAACAATACCAAAGAGCTTTATCAGATATCAATCTACAATACATGGCCGTAAAACATATGAGTGCAGAGGAAAAGGTGTATTGGAATAGTTATCAGGATTATTTAAGCTGGACTATTGATAATGCCAAAGCTGGATGGAATTTATTTAACAAATATGGAAAAGAAGTTTTTAAAAATAAAGGATTAATAAAAAGATATAATGAAATTACATTATGGGATAAGCTGTATCATTTGGATGCATTAAAAAAGAATGGTGATCAAAAATTTATGCGCCAAGTTCATAAATTAGGCTTTGAAGAATCAGAAATTTCATTTGATCAGAGTCGGATTTTTATGATTGGAAGCCAAATATCTCAAAATAAAAAAGAGGAATATAGAACCGTTGAATTATCTGTTCAAGAACAGCTACATCAATTAGAAACAAATACGGAACAATATGTAGGAAAAGGTCCATGGTATTTTTTAGCACACCAGTTAAGAATAGACAGTTCATTTGCGTATTTGTTTATGCCTTTATGTTTGATTTATTGTATTGTTGTTTTAATGTATGAAAAAAAGACAGGTGTTTTTGAGCTCGAACAATTAAATGATGTGCACTTTTTCGTACACATACAAGTAAAATTATTTATAGCTTTTTTACTTCTTATGATTGCATCAATAGGTATTCCTTTTCTTTTGCTAGGAATTAGTAACGGGTTTGCAGGATGGGATACATGGTTGTTGGCTGACACTAAACATTTCTTCTCTTTTAAAAGGATGTATCATACAGATAATTACGTCATAAATAATATGTCTGAATATTATGCGACAGAACAAGGATTTATACCTGATCTATCTTTTATTCCATTATGGAAAGCTTTAATGATGTCTTTACCATTAATTCTTCTTAAATTAGAACTTTATATTCAAATGGCCATGTTTTGTGTATATACTTTCACGAAAACAGGATTTAATTATTTGTCTGGAATAATTTGTATTATTTTATATGTCATCAGTCAAAGAATGGATTTGATATCTTTTATAAATCCGTTTAGTATAAGTCCGAGTTTGAGTATTTTATCTGGTTGTGGCATGCAAAACTGGTTGAATTCGATTTGTATATGTATCGTTTTCATTTTTGTTTTACTATTTATAAATTATGTGAGTATTCGACAGAAAGATAAGATAAGCTTATGAAAAAAATATTGTTGTATAGAAAATGATAAAAGAAATATTTTGATTTACATTTACTTTTGTAACATTTTCAATTGTTCTAACTTCTAACTAAAAAAAGGAGGGCTATTTATAATGATAAAACAAAATGTTTTAGATGTTTTAAATTTGTGTAAGTCATATGGCAATCATTTAGTGTTAGATGATATTTCATTCTCTATTCGAGAAAATGAAATTGTAGGTTTTATTGGTCCTAATGGTGCAGGTAAAAGTACATTAATGAAATGTTTATGCGGGTTAATTCATATGGATTCTGGAAATGTTACTATATGTGGTCATGATATACAAAGTCAAAGAGAGAAGGCTTTGTCGCATCAGGCTAGTTTGATTGAAAGTCCAGGACTTTTCTTTAATATGACTGGTTATGAAAATCTTGAGATATTTGCCAGCTTAAAAAATGTATCGAAAGATAAACTGCAACAAATGGCAGATTATACACGAATAGGAGATTATTTAAAGAAGCCTGTATCTAGTTATTCTTTAGGTATGAAACAAAGATTAGCACTTTCTATTGCATTGCTATCTTCTCCACAGTTTCTAATGTTAGATGAGCCTATGAATGGATTGGATCCATCGGGTGTATTTGAATTGCGGAAAGAACTTCGTAAAATGGTGGATGAATACGGAATGTCTTTATTGATTTCTAGCCATCAATTAAATGAAATTGAAAAGATTGCTGATCGTATTATTTATATTGAAAATGGTAAAATTAAAGAGGTAGAAAAACAAGAGCAGACAATCACATATCAAATTAGGGTGAATAAAATAATAACAGACCACCGGTTTAGAAAACTATCAGATTTTCTATATGAATTTTCTATTCAAAACCCAAATGAACTATCCGTATATTTACGCAAATTAGAAAGAGAAGGCGTTCAACTGCTGGATATCACTAATACAAGCGATGATTTAGAGAATATGTATACAAGAATTTATGGAGAATAGATATGGTTTATTTGTTAAAGTATGAATGGCATAAATTTATTCGCACAAAAAAGAATTGGCTTGTATTCTTATTGATTCTTTGTTCTTTTATAGGTTATGTTTCTTTTAACGGGTACCAAAATCATGTATACATAGAAGCAAAAAATGAACAGTTTTCCAAGGCAAGACAAAACGCTATGTACGATATTACGAATATGGCAAATTATCAGTTTTTGGCTAAAAAAGAAAAAGACAAACAATATTATGGAAATGCGATTGAATATTTTAAAAGGCTGTATTCCTGTGCAAATGATTTATACCGTGATTATTCTACTTCTGCAGTTTCTTTAGATGATTTAATGCAGTGGAATGATTTGTTAATTGAAGGAAAAATAAAAAAGTATACGATTATTTCGTATACAACGTATTCTTTAGATTACCTAAAAAAGACACAGAAAGAATATAGGTATTTAAAAAAGAATCATATTCCAATTAAGCATTCGCCTTATGTTTGTACAACATCTAACTTGGCTGTGAATTTATCGAATCATTATTTAGGTGCAGTTTTATTAATTTTATACTTCCTTTTGATTTTTGATATATTTAAAGAATTTGATCAAGGTGTGTATAAAATATTGTTTACTTCAAAATACGATACTTTAAAAATTATTCTTACTAAAGTGGTATTTTCTATTTTTTTGTTAATTGGATTTATTGGTTTGATAGTTCTATTATTTGGCGTAAATACAATGATTTTTGGTATGGGAAATATGCAATATTCATTTTCAGTGGGAAATCATATATTTATGGAAAGTAAGATACTAATGTATATTATTTTTATAACAATAGCTATGAGTTTATTTCTGATAGGTGTCTATACATTAATTTCTTGCTTGTTTAAATCAACTACGACATCTTTGGTGATCACTATAACGCTTTATTTAATGGTGAATCTTTTTAGTCAGAACTTACATAAAATAAATTATTTCATTGGATTTTTAAATGTTGATATGTTTAGTATGCTTCAACAGAATAAAATTTTTACCATTTGTATAACGAATATTGCTGTTTTAATAGTTTGTGTGATTTCAAGTGTTTTATTGTTAAAAAAGAAAGATTTGATTGTAACGGGTGATTGATATGTTGAAATTTATGAAATTTGAAATAAAACGGAACTTAAAAAAATCACAGGTTAAAATATTAATTGGGCTTTTACTTATATGCGAACTTGTCATGTTGGTTGTATTAAACAATAAGGCACAGATAGAAGACGTATTTTCATTATCTCAAGGATCAATGGAAGTTAGTGCTTTAACTCGTTTTAATTTACCTGATTCGAAAAGAAAATATATCGAAAAACAGATTGAATCTGTAAATAATAAAGGGAAGTTTTTTGAATACTACAAAGAGAATAAACAGTGGAAGAAAATGTATATAACGGGTATGGAAGTCTATTGTTACAATGTGGATATGCGTACGAGCGTACCGATAAAATCACGGTCTACTTTTGATTATACAAATCATGAGCAAGAGTTAAAACAGATTCAAAAAAAATATAAATTAACACGAGTACCACCAAATCCCAAAGAGTGCACATGGTTTCAACCTGTAGGAACGGCTGGCTATGAAATGATTCCAACATATCAGCAGGGAGCACGTTATTTTGAGAGATTATACCGAAATGAGTTAAGCCCTCTTTGCTATTCAAGCGTAGACAGTGCTACAATTTTAATACAACTAAGTCGAAATGTATTGTTTTTGGGTATTCCCATTCTAATTGTATTGTTATTTTTTAATGTACGAAAAAATTATCATGACGATGGTTTAGATAAATCTTTAATGGTTATACCCGGATTGAAAAGTAAATTTTATATATACAAATTTACTTCAGATCTCATTTTGATTCTTGGTGTAGTATTCGTTCCCATATTAGTATTTTCAATCATTCTAGGCATAAAGTCAGGATTTCAAAATTTTAAATATCCAATTTTAGCTAATGTGGATGGAATTACAGGTTTTAGTTTTTCAAGAATTAAAGATTTTGTAAATGGAACACAACACTGTATTTCGAAAAATGCTATGTATAATGTAGGTTTAACATATTACAGTACAGAAATGGCACGAAATCCTTATTTGGATTATACGACATTAGGAATTGTCATTATTTTGACAGTAGTAATGCTTATATTGTTGATTGGTGTTTATTATCAGTTTACTTTTATGGTTTCTTATCTTATTAAAAATGCGTATATAGGATTATTTATTAGTTTATTTGTTATAGCAGGACTATACTTTTTATCACCGCTAGGTTCTTTAAATATGATAAATATAATTAATCCACTTACTTATAGAGATCCAACAATGATTATTACTGGAACAAGTAGTTTTCCATATTCAATCGGAATGATAGTATTGCTTATATACAATGTTTTGTTTTTTGTATTAAATAGAAAGGTGTTTAATGAAAATTATTATGAATAAAAAGCCAGGAAGAGTATTATTGATATGCATAATTGTACTTGCTATTATTTGTCCTTTGCATATCTATCATGATAAGAAAAAAGTAGAAGATATAAAGTCTGGTGCAATTGTAATCGAAAATTCAGAAACACCTATTGATGAATTACATCCAGAATTTGCATATTTATGGCTGTTTCCATATGGCATTGTAGAAGTGGTACTACTATCTTTGTATTATGTTCGAACAAGAGATTGATTAACTGCAATTGGAAAAGTAGGGAGCAGGTTATGAAGAAAATAATAATGGTTTTGGTTATCTTTATATCAAGTATTATTTTTTATGATAGTTATGTTAACTTGTCACAGAAACAATATAGTGATGTGATAAATCTGAGTTACAAGTTTGCTCAAGAAAGTGATATGGAAGTTGTTCCAATTGATTTACAATTGAGTGAAGATAAGCAAGAAAGAAAAGAACAATTTAACCAGGTATATTCTTTTTTGCAAGAACATTCGTATCCTTGTTTTGTTGGCATAGTTTCTAAAAATATAAAAACGGAATATGTATATCTTCCAAAACAAAATAAATTACCAGTTTATACAGAAGAAAATAAAACGATTGATTTTAACAAAAATAGCAATCGTTATTTGTCTTCTTCATATAAGGATAAAAATAGGTATGCAACGATTGATTTTATTGATCAAGATTATCATAGAGAATACAATGAGGTGTATAGAATAAAGACTTTTGCGAATTATATAGAAGATTGGAATGGCAATACATTGTTTCCATTGTACTTTGTCACAAATTCTAAACAGGATTTGTTGAAGGATTTAGAGGATACGAAAATATTATCTGAATTGAAAGTGGATGGTGATATCACAACATCCGATTTTTCTACAGGCGCGATTGACTATTCGTTTCTAAAGAGAATTTTGATGTATTTAGCAATTGCGGTTTTATTATGTCTTTTATCTGATGCATTGACATCTAGAAAAGAAGTTTTTATTCGTAAGATGCAAGGTGCTACTTCATGGTTTATTTATAAGAGGCTATATGGAAAATTTTATTTGTTAAGCATATTGATGTTTGTATTAACACAAACTTCATTATATTTTCTTGTGGTTCAAAACTTTAGACCTGTTACTCATGAACTCATTCAATATTTACTGCAGTCTGCTCTTCTTTTTGTACTTTGTCTGATTGTAGTTGGATTTATAATATATGTCTTATTAAGTCAAATTCAATCGGTTGTTATATTGAAAAAATCTCAGTTTAGATGGATTTCAATGACTCTGTTTATTTTGAAATGTGTCTTTTTGATTTCAATATTTATACCATTATCGACTTCGTTTAAGTATACATCTCAAGTGGTTCAGGATGGGTATTACTTAAATAAATACAAAGAAACCTATAATAATTATCTTCGTTTAGAGGGTGTTAATATAAATATGTTTTCTTTGGAGTACCAAGATGCGAAGAGCCAGTTGAATGAAAAGATTCGAGAATATCCATATATATATGAAGATTTCTCAACCAAAATAAATCGTAATGATGATGAAATAACGTATCCTTATATCATTGTAAATGAGGAGTATTTAAAGGAATATGATTTATATAAGGATGGTAAGCCGGTAAAAACATTTAAGCCGGGCACTCTTTATGCTCCAAAATCAGTGAATATAGATGAAAATTATTGTTTGGCTACGGAGTGTGAGTATGATCAACTTGATGATGGTTATGTCATGCTTTCGCATAGTTTAAGAGAGGATAATTGGCATGTGAAAAATCCAATTATTTATGTTGTGGATGAAAACTATGATATGAGTCAATTTGGTATTTTTATTAAGGATAAAGATAAAACTGTAAAGAAGTTCATTAATGATTTCTTGAAATCTAAGGGATTGTATCAAAATATGAACTATGCGTATGAAAATTATGATTATGGAAAAAAGACCATGGTAATCAATAAATTGATTATAGATTCAGCTATATTACTTTTTGTATATGTGATTGTCTTATTCTTGTTCCAGTATCAATCTATATACTTATATTTTTTAGAAAATCGAAAGATGATTTCTTTAAATTGTTTGTTGGGAAAAAACATCTGGCAAAAATATCGTGATTTTATTATTGTGAATCTGTTCGTTTACCTTGTCTTGCTGTTGTGGATGGTTCTAATTGTAAAAAATATTTCGACAATAGGCTTGTATTTGTGGATATTCACAATTCTAATCGATTTTATGATAGCTCTAATTTTTAGAACATATTTTGAAAGAAAGAAAGTGTTGTTATCCTTGAAAGGAGATTTGGAATGAAGGTAGTAGTTGTTGATAAAATTCATAAACAATATCATGATCATGTGATTTTTGATGATTTCTCAATGGAAATAGAACAAGGAAGTTTTGTCGCAATACAAGGTGCTTCAGGATCTGGAAAATCTACATTGTTAAATATGATTGGTCTTTTGGATTCTCCAGATAAAGGAAACATTGTGATTTTTGATAAGAAAAATGTAAAACCATTTTCTAGACAAGCTAATAAATTGTTAAAGGCAAAAATAGGATACTTATTCCAGAATTTTGCGTTGATTGATAATAAGAGTGTATATTACAATTTGTATTTGTCTATTGATCACTTTTCATTTTCAGATAAGAAGGAAAGAATATTAAAAGCACTTGAAGATGTGGGTTTAAAAGGTTTCGAAAATAAAAAGATATGTGAATGTTCTGGTGGAGAGCAACAAAGAGTTGCCTTAGCTCGACTTTTAATCAAACCATGTCAACTGATTTTGGCAGATGAACCTACAGGAAGTTTGGATTCAGTAAACAAAGAGGTTGTGTTTAAGATCCTAAAGAAGATGCAGGCACAGGGAAAAACAATTGTGATAGTCAGTCATGATGAAGAGCTTGTAGAAAGAGTGGATCGTATAATAAATATCTAAAAGGTGCTTTAAGCACGCGTATAAGACGCAAAAATAACTGAATATGCTTTAAATAAGGAAACATTCAGTTCTCTAAAATCGTGTGTTGTTCACACAACTGTTTAAACTAAAATCTCGATCAATTTTATGAGATTTAAAAAATTAATCAAATACCATACAATGTTTATTTGCATAATGAATGTTGTAAAAATTGCATTTGTGTATTATCATGACTGTGATGAAAAACTCCGGGATCCCGCGTGGACCGGGGTTTTTAGAATTTATGAGGTAATAGAGATATCAAGATCATGGATTTGTTCCATGTTTTTTTTATGCCATAAAGAAAGCACAGTTTTAAGGGAGCATAAGTGTGAATTTAGTTAACCTCCGTAGTGTATGGAAGACTAATTCAAAAATCAAATAATAAAAATGAGAGTCATTTCATTAAGCTGAAGTGGCTCTCTTTGTGGATTTAGTGGCTCTGAGCAATGGATTGCATGGCTCTGTCCAAATGGAATGGGTGGCTTCGCCACCATGGAATACTCAATATTTTCTCGACACGGATTGTTAAAGGATTTTCATCTCATAAAGATACTTTTTTGTTTAGGTGAGATGAGTTTATTTGATAATTGTATGCTTATTTCATATTGCTTAAATACTTTTTTAAGAGAAAAGCACAGAAATAAGGGAAAGTGTATATGCTATTCGCATAACCGATATTTCCTGATATAAATTTAATGCCAAATTCAATATCTGGATAGTGATTACTAGTGATTAAAGTACGTAAAGACCTTGCAGTGCCGTTTGTTGCCTTGACTTCTATTGGAATTAAATTTTCTTTATTTCGAACAAAAAAATCTTGTTCCAATGTTGAATTGTCCTTTTTATAGTAATACAGATTATATCCAGCTTTGATTAGAGCTTCACCCACGATGTTTTCATAAAGAGCTCCTTTATATACACCTAAATTTCTATTTATTCTTAAATCTTCTTGAGCTTCATCGTCTAACATAGCCACTAGTAAACCGGAGTCAGCAAAATAAATTTTATATTTTGTTTCATCATAATTTCCTTTTAAAGGTAATTCAGGAAATTGCATACAATAACAAATGTTGATAATACCTGCGTCTTTTAACCATTCAATGCATCCGCGGTAGTCTCTAAATCTAGCGTTTTGTGCAACTTTAGTAATCTGAAATTTTTTGTTGTCTTTTGCAAGTTGTACTGGAATGTGTTCAAATACATTTGTGATTCGCGTTTGATCCATACCATCAGCATATTTTCTTATATCTTCTTTATAATCGGCGATGAGTTGCTTTTGAATATCAGTAGCCCCTTCAAATGTGCCTTTTTCAATATATTCTCTAATAACTGCTGGCATACCTCCTAAAATACAGTAGTCTAAAAACAATGATGTATATATAGACATTTCGATTTCATTAAATGGTTTTAATTGAATCAAATGTTCTAGCATATCCATAATAGTGGATTCATCATATCCTTTTGCCCATAAGAATTCTTCAAAATCAAAAGAAAACATTTCATAATCTGTTTTATATCCCACGCTATTGCTCTCAATTCTTTGATAGTTTACACCTAACAGTGAACCACTACATATCACATCAAAGCGTCCATCAATTTTGAAAAATTTGAGAGATGTGGCAATTTCTGGAAAGTCTTGTAATTCATCAAAAATTATAAGTGTCTCATTTTTTATAAAGCGTTTGGAAGGATCTATTCTAGATATATTCTTTATGATATCTTGAGTTTTATATCCATCTACAGTTATCAATTTATAATTAGGCTCTTCTACAAAGTTAATATAAACAACACTCTTATAGTTATTAAAACCAAATCTAGTAATTGATTCAGTTTTTCCGACTTGTCTTGGTCCTTTAATAATTAGAGGTTTTTTATCTTGGTTCATTTTCCATTTTGACAAGTATAAATCAATTTTACGCTTAAGATATATCATTAAATATCAACTCCTTTATTATAAGTATAGTTAATAAATGTTGTTCAGGCAATGAAAAATCACAAAAAAATAGCATGTTTTATATGCTTGTGCACATTTTAATAGCATGATTTTAATCTTTATGCACATAATATGTATTTTGAGTTAGAACTTAATTATAATGTATTATAAATACGTTTAACCCCTTCATTAAGTTCTCTGACATAGCCAAAATCAGAAAGAACTCGAGCAATCTTTGGATTTCTTGAATAACGAGTGTATTTCATATTATCTAAAGTTACGATATTTGGTAATTTCCCTGGGCTAAATATTTCCATGTGATCATTAAATAATGAGATGCGAATGTGATCACCTTGTAATGAATAATTTCTATGTGTAACGGCGTTTACAATGCCTTCAAACCATGGAAATTCTGGATATTCAGGAACGTTTCTAAAAATTCCATCATCGTCTAAATATTGAAAATCTCTAAGTTGTGAATACATTTTATTCTTAATATTTTCTATATAACTCGATTGATGTATAAATCGAAAATTTATAATTATTTCAAATATGCGAAATGATTAAATGTTTTAGAAATGAATAATTTTATCCCATTGTATATATCTTTCGATTCAAAAGACAGATATGATAAAGATGTAGTATTGTAATTTATGGAGAAGAAAAGGGGAGTATATGATAATTGTATTATCCTGATTCCAGCGTTGCAGCCAGATGAAAGAATGATTCAACTGATTTATGGTTTACATAATTTAGGCTTTAATAAAATCGCAATTACGGATGATGGAAGTAGTGAGGATCGACAACAATATTTTCAAGAAGCCAAATCTATGGGTGCTTGTGTTATGCATCATTCTAAGAAAATGGGAAAGGGCGTTGCGTTAAGAAGTGCTTTGAGATTGGCGGATGAAAAAATAGGAGAATCTAATTTCTATATTACAGCCGATTGTGATGGACAATACTCACCGGAAGATATTGAAAAAGTCGCAAAAGAATTATTAAACAATCCAGACTGTTTTGTGCTTGGCGTACGTACATATGAAAGAAAAAAAGGAAAGAAAGTAAGATTTTGGATGAATTCTTGCCAGAAGTTATTTTTCCGTATTACAAATCATGGAAAGGAATGTCCAGATCCTAGAAGTGGGCTTCGTGGTTTTCCAGCTTCATTAAAAAAACTAGCACTATGTACAGAGGGAAAGTCGTATGATTATGAATTGAATTTTCTAGATGCAGCCATACAAAAAACACCAATTGTGGTTGTGCCTATTTGTTCAGACACAAATAATAGGAATGAAACGAGTCATTTTCGTCCAGTAGTTGATTTACTTGGAATGTATCTAAAATTTTGGAAATATTTATTAACATCCAATGTAGCCACAGTCTTTGACTTAGTTTTCTTTATTCTATTTGAAAATTTATTTTTTAAGCTTGGAGCCATTTCAATTTTTATGGCAACCATTTGCGCGAGAGCCATTAGTGGCAGTGTTGGATATATATTAAATCGATATATTAGCTTTCAAAGTAAATTAAATCCAGGAAGAGAAATGGTTCGCTATTCCATTGTGTTTGTATGTCAAATGGCAGCCAGTGGCATTCTAGTATCCTTTTTAAGCATTGTTCCAATACCAACTGTCATTGTGAAAGCTATTATTGATACGATTTTATTTTTTGTCGTCTACAACATTCAGAAGAATTGGGTGTTTGTGGATAATTATATTAATAACTAATTTTTCTCTTTCTATTTTAAGAATTCTTAGATATTATTGGATTAGTTGGAGGGGATATAAGATGAAATTGGAAAAAAGGATAGAACTATGTGATTCTATGACACCGCTAGAGTCAGAAATCGCATCTTATATTTTAAATAATAGAGATGAGGTTATGAAACTAAAGATTCAAGAATTAGCTGATATACTCTTTATATCAAAATCTGCGATTCATCGTTTTGTGAAAAAGATTGGTTTTAATGGTTTCAATGATTTAAAAGTAAGTATCGCAAAAGAAAATGCTGATTTATTAGAAAACAATTCATATATCAATGTGAATTATCCATTTCAGGCAAAGGATAATCCAAGACAGATAGCTTTTAAGCTTTTAGAACTTTATGAGAAGGCTATTAAAGATACATTTGAATATGTTGATTTAGACCAAATCAAAGCAGTTTCACAATTAATAGATTCGGCGGATGTAGTTGATATTTATACTCATGCCCATAATTCAAATATCGCAGAAAACTTTCAAGATAAAATGTTGACAATTGGAAAAAGTGTAAACTGTCCAAGCAGCTTTTATAATCAAAGATTAACTGTATTGGCTTCAGATAAAAAACACGTAGCGATTATTCTATCTTATTCGGGAAAGGCTACATTTATATTGCCGATTGTAAAAAAATTATATGAAAAAGGTGTGAAAGTTATACAAATTGGAAAAGCAGGAAGTAATTATTATTCTCAATATGTGACATATCATTTATCTATTAGTGATTCTGAAAATAATCGAGATAGAATGTCTCAGTTTTCAAGTCATATAGCTATGCAATACATTATGGATGTTTTATATGGTTGTATTTATAATGAGAGAAGAAGAAAGAATACAAAATATATTTATGATTCAATTGATTATATGGATGATCGACCAAAGGATTAAAAAGATTCAAAAAGTTTCAGATTTTTTTGAATCTTTTTTATTTTGCTCAGAAAAAACTATCTTCGATTCTTGGGCATATTGAATAACAATTGGGTGAAATGTAAATTAAAGCTATCAATAGAAAAGCTAACTATATAAAATTCAAGTATTTTTTTTTAAAAGTTTGAAAATATAAAATAACTAGATTTTTTAGTTAGTTTTAAATTGATCTTTGAAAATGCGAATATTGGATTAAATTTAGGCATGACGAAAAGAACTTTTAAAATTCGATTTTTTAAAAGTTCAGATGCTTTAGATGCATTTGTCTTATCTTAATAATGCAGGATCAAATGATTGTCCTGTTTCTAGTAAATGATAAATGATTCTAAGCAGCTTTCTAATGCAGTGACCTTGAGCACAACGGTGTCCTTTACCTTGAGAAATCTTTAATAGATAGTATTTCTTGAATACAGGATTATTGTTAATTACAGTCAGTATGATTTGATACAAAGTCTTTCTAAGATACTTAGATCCTTTCTTGGTTATGCCAGTATGTTGGGCGTTGTATTGACTCGATTCATAATGATAGGGTGCTACTCCTGCAAATTTAATGATCTGAGAAGGCTTGGAATAATTGCCAATATCTCCTAATTCGGCTAAAATAGAAGTACCAGAGAAATGAGAAATCCCTGGAATGCTTAGGATAGGAGAGTTGTTTGTGATTGAGAACTCTTCTATTTTTTTATCTATTTCAGCGATTTGCTCTTTAATAAGCGTGATTTGTCTTACCAAGTGTTTGATCTGTATAGTTTCAACTTCAGAAGAGATTCCGATAGAATTCTTAGCACATTCTTTTAATTTTTCAGGAGTCAATGAAATACGTTTACCTCTACCTTCAATTTCGAAACATTTACGAATTGTACGAATATCTGTAGAAGCGATTGCTTCAGCGCTGCCAAACGTTTTAAGAAGATTCATGTAAACAATGCCATATTTCGAGCTGAACAAAGTATTGAATTCAGGGAAAACAAGATCAATCGATTTCTGTAGTCGATTACAGTAGACATTGAGTTCTTCCTTTAGATTATGGTGATGACGAGTCAATTGTCTTTGTTCATATAAATCAAAACGATCAACTTTAGTAATACGATACTGTTTCTTACGCTCAGGAGTATCTAGAACATCACAAATAGTGATTGTATCCAGTTTGTCATTCTTAGTAATGCCACCTTCCATTTTGCGTGTAAGATCAGTAGTTTTAGGGTTGATCAAGGCAACGGTATATCCATTGCTAAGAAGAAATTTTAGAAGAGCAACATGGTAATGCCCAGTATCTTCCATATCAATTAGAATTGATTTTTTAGAATACGGTTTAAGAGAGTTGATTAGAAAGTCAAATCCTTCTTTGTTGTTAGAAAAAGAAGAAGAAGAAGGTGCAACATTGAATTCACCGGTTTCTTTGTCCATGACACAAAAATGATGACTGTTCTTTCCAACATCGATACCAACTAATTTCATAAATAAACATCCTTTCTTTATAGAAACGTGTGAAAATGGTTATCCACAACACTTAGACCACAAAACCTGGTTCAAAATACGAATTCAAAGACTCATCTAACTAATCACTGTTTTGGAATAAGGTGTGGTAAGAACCTTTTTAAAGTAGTCAAGCCACAGGAGAAAAATATACAAATCCACATTCACATATTCAATTTTACAAATTAACAACACCGTCTTCAACCACGGTTATTGAAGGCTGAAAGAAAGGAGAAGTATATTGTAGATGACCAGTTAGATGGGTCAATTACAATATACCAGGAGAAAACATTATGGAAAAAGGATTGAAAATTGTTACGATTGGTGGCGGAAGCAGTTATACACCTGAATTGATGGAAGGTTTCATTAAACGTTACAATGAACTTCCGATTAAGGAAATTTGGCTTGTTGATATTGAACAAGGAAAAGAAAAAGTGAATATTGATGCCGAAATGTCACAACGTATGTGGGATGCAGCAGGTTATGATGTAAAGGTACATGTATCCTTTGATCGTAGAGAAGCATTAAAAGATGCGGATTTCGTTACAACACAATTTAGAGTGGGCTTATTGGAAGCTAGAATTAAAGATGAGAGAATTCCTTTGTCTTATGGAATGTTAGGACAAGAAACAAATGGAGCTGGTGGAATTTTTAAAGCGTTTAGAACAATTCCTGTAATTCTTGATATTGTAGAGGATATGAAGGAATTATGTCCAAATGCATGGCTAATTAATTTTACAAATCCAAGTGGAATGGTAACTGAAGCAGTTATTAAATACGGAAAGTGGGATCGTTGTATTGGTTTATGTAACGTTCCAACGATTGCTATGATGAAAGAGCCTATTGCATTAAATGTAGATCCAAATGATTTGATTTATCAATTCGTGGGTTTAAATCACTTTCATTGGCACAAAGTATATGATAAAGATGGAAATGAATTAACAAGTAAAGTAATTGATGCTATGTTGGATGGAAAAGATGTTGGTCTTCCAGCAAACATAAATAACGTTCCTTTCTTTGGAGAACAAATCAGAGAAATGAATATGATTCCTTGTGGATACCATAGATATTATTATCGTCAACAAGAAATGTTAGAGCATAGTTTGATGGAATATGAAACAATTGGGACTCGTGGTCAACAAGTAAAAGAAACAGAAAATAAATTGTTTGAATTATATAAAAATCCTAATTTAGATCATAAACCAGAAGAATTAGCAAAACGTGGTGGGGCTTATTACAGTGATGCAGCGTGTGAATGTATTAATGCGATTTATAACAATAAGCAGACTCATATGGTTGTCAGTACCAAAAATAGAGGAGCAATTCCAGAATTGCCTGAAGATTCAATAGTTGAAGTAAGTTGCTATATTGGCGCAAAAGGGGCAATGCCTGTTGCTTGGGGAAAATTGCCAAGTGCACAAAGAGGCTGGCTTCAATGCATGAAAGCAATGGAAGAATGTACTATCGAAGCTGCAGTAACTGGTAATTATGGATTGGCACTTGAAGCATTTACATTAAATGAATTGATTCCATCGGGAGAAAATGCAAAGCGTGTTTTAGATGAATTGTTGATTGCACATAAGAATTATTTACCACAATTTAAGTCTACAATTGAAAAATTAGAAAAAGAAAATGTCACAATCAAAGATTCAGTAGTGAACGAGATTATTGCTCATGAGCGTTAAACAAGAAGTATTTGGAATACATCCATCGGGCAAAGAGGTTTACAAGTTTGAAATCACAAATAAGCAAGGAATGAAAGCAGTAATTACTAATTTTGGTGCTATTCTTATATCCTTGTTTGTTAAAGATAAAAAGGGTAATTTTCAGGATGTAGTATTGGGATATGACTCATTGGAAGAATATCTTGATAACCATCCAATGTTTGGAGCGACGGTAGGACGCAACGTAAATCGTATATCAAACGCAAAGTTTGAACTGGATGGAAAAACATATTTATTGGATAAGAATAGAGGAAATCATAATATCCATAGTGATAAAGAACATGGGTTTCATAAAGTGATTTGGGATTATGAAATCACTGGCGAAAATTCTGTATGTTTATCTTATTTAAGTTGTGATATGGAGCAAGGCTTTCCAGGTGAAGTCTATATAAAGATGACATATACATTGACAGAAACAAATGGATTGATATTGTCATATTTTGCGACACCAAATAAAAGAACGATTTTAAATGTTACGAATCATACATATTTTAATTTGGGAGGAAATATATTTTTTACAGAGTTTTGTATTCATGCGAAATCATTTACACCTGTTGATGAAGATATAATTCCAACTGGTGAAATTAAACAAGTAAAAAATACACCAATGGATTTAACAAAATATTCATTTATTGGGGATAGATTGAACTCGAATTATCCTCAGTTACAAATTGAAAAAGGGTATGACCATAACTATGTACTCGATCATCCTCATACGGGATTTCGATTAATTGCTCAAGCTAGAAATATGAAAAGTGGAATACATATGGATGTGTACTCGGATATGCCAGGAATGCAGTTTTATACATCAAATTCATTAAAAAATACGATAGGTAAAAATGGAGTTGTTTATAAAAAGTATGATGCATTTTGTATGGAACCAGATTATTTTCCAAATGCTATTAACACAAAAGGTTTTGAAAAACCAATCTTTGATTCAAATAAAAATTTTATTTCAACAACAATGTATCAATTTTATTAGGAGGAAAATGAAATATGAATAAGTTTAAAGAGTCTGGAAAGTTTTTTGCTACGATCCAGCAGGTAGGAAAGTCTTTCTTTTTACCAGTATCTGTTTTACCAATCGCAGGGCTTTTATTAGGGCTAGGTTCTTCGTTTACAAATCAAACAACGATTGAAACATATAATTTAACAGGATTATTAGGGTCAGGAACTGTATTAAATGGTTTATTGACAATTATGTCTCAGGTAGGTACAGCAATTTTTGGAAATTTACCATTAATTTTTGCGTTAGCAGTTGCACTAGGTATGGCAAGAAAAGAAAAAGCAGTTGCGGTATTATCATCTGGAATTGCGTTTATTGTAATGCACACATCGATTAATGCTATGCTAAAAATTTGTGGTTATATTCTTCCAGATGGAAGTCAGGCAGATTTTGTATTACAAGGACAATTATCCAGTGTACTAGGAATTACATCTTTAGAAATGGGTGTGTTTGGAGGAATTATTGTAGGCTTAGGAGTTGCAGCACTACACAATAAATTCTACAAACAAGAATTGCCTATGGCATTATCATTCTTTTCAGGGGTTCGTTTCGTACCAATTATTAGTACTATCGTGTATATTTTTGTAGGAATTCTTTGCTTCTTTGTATGGCCATTTGTTCAAAGTGGAATCTTTACATTAGGTAATTTAGTAACAGCTTCTGGATATGCAGGAACATTTATTTTTGGATTCCTTGAACGTGCATTGATTCCATTTGGTCTTCACCATGTATTCTACATTCCATTTTGGCAAACAGCACTTGGTGGAACAGCCACTATTGATGGAGTCGTAGTTGCTGGTGCACAAAATATCTTCTTTGCAGAATTGGCATCATCCAATACGGTTCGCTTTAGTGTAGATGCATGTCGTTTTATGACTGGTAAATATTCGTTTATGATGGCAGGATTACCAGCAGCCGCATATGCTATGTACAAATGTGCTAGACCTGAAAATAAGAAAGTAGTAGCAGGTTTATTGTTCTCAGCTGGTTTAACTGCATTCTTAACAGGTATTACAGAACCTATTGAATTTACATTCTTATTTATTGCTCCAGGACTATTTGTTTTACACTGTGGTTTAGCAGGTTTATCATTCTTGCTATGTCACCTATTGAATATCTGTATTGGAACAACTTTCTCATGTGGATTGATTGATTTTACACTTTATGGATTGCTTCAAGGACCAACAAAAACAAATTGGCCAATGATGTTAGTTTTATTTGTAATCTACGCAATTGGATACTATTTAATCTTCTCATTTATGATTAAGAAATTTAACATTATGACACCAGGACGTGAAGAAAACGCAACAAATATTAAGTTGTATACTAAAGAAGATTTGAAAAATAAAAATAATACGAAATCAGAGTTAATTCTAAAAGGTGTAGGTGGAGTTGACAATTTAGTGGATATTGATGCTTGTGCAACTCGACTTCGCTTAACTGTTGTAGATGAAAATTTAGTGAATGAAGAATTGTTAAAAGAATCAGGATCAAAAGGGTTAATTAAAAAGGGTAAAGGAATTCAAATCATTTATGGTCCACAGGTAACAGTTATTAAAAGTGATTTTGAAGAATATGTTGAGAAAGTGAGTCAATAATGTTTTTTAGAAAGAAAATTAAAGAATTAGAAATCTATAAATGCGCGCAAGGAGACATTGTGCCTATTGAAAATGTTCCAGATCCAGTTTTTGCAGAAAAATTACTAGGTGATGGAATCGCAATCAATCCTAGTAATGGAGAAATTATTTCACCTATTGATGGACAAGTTGTTATGATTCAAGACAGCCTTCATGCGATTGGAATTAAATCTGATGAGGATATTGAAATATTAATTCATGTTGGATTGGATACAGTTGAACTAAAAGGCGAAGGGTTCGTTAAGAAAGTGAATATAAATGATAGAGTGGAAAAAGGCCAACCTATTGTATATTTTGATAAAAAAATGATTGAAGAAAAAGGCTATGATACGATTACGATGATGATAGTTGTTAATAATGAGCGTATTTGTGGATTGGAAAAAGGCAATCAATTAGACAAACCTTTAATAAAAGTTCAATATAAATAAAGAAAACTGTAGCGATGTGATTCGCTACAGTCTTTTTCTATATTAAGAAATGGGTTTGGAAAAAACATAATATCATAATCCATTTCGAATACAAAAAGGATTATCCTAATAGCTAACGGAGTGTGTGAATTAAACTAAATGTAGTACGGGTTTTATTATCTAAGCTTTTCAACGCTTTTCTTATTATTCCAAGTACCAATGACTTCATTGACTGTAGATACAGTAACGAATGCTTCAATATCACTTTCTTGAAGATAATATAGTAATTTTTTATATTCATTTGTAGCCATGATTGTGACAAGCTCTGTATGTTCTGTCTTATCATAACCACCTTTTGCCGAATATAAAGTAACACCACGCTTTAATGTGTTCATGATATAATCTTGAATGACTTCATATTCTTTGGATAAGATACAAATCTTCTTTTTCTTATTAAAACCATCAATAAAATAATCCACAGCCTGACCATTGGCTAGTGTTGCCAAAGCACCAACCACTAAAGCACCAATATCATATACAATTAAACTTGTTGTACAAATCAATAAGCCAACTAATGTACATGCTTTACCAAGATCCATATGTGTATATTTATTTACGATTTTCGCAATGATATCTGTTCCCCCACTTGATGCGTTTACACGGAATAGAATGGTCTGTCCAAAAGCTAAAATCAATGTATAGGTAGCCATGTCAAAAACAGCGTTTTGGGTTAAAGAAATATTGTTTGGATAGATTCTTTCAAATACAGCTAGAAATAAAGGCAATAATAAAGAGGCATAAATTGTTTTTGCTCCAAATTCCTTACCAATTAGAACAATACCAAGAATCAACAATAAGGCGTTGATCACAAAGGTAAGTGTAGAAATAGATAGACTTGTGATTTTAGCTAAAACCATAGCTAAACCAGTAACACTTCCGGTGATAACTTGGCTTGGAATCAAGAAGAAATATATGGCGACACTGATGATAAACATGGCGAGTGTGATGGTCAAAAAGCTTTTTAATGTATTCGTTTTCATTTTTAAAACCTCCAACCCCTATTATGCCAAAAAAAGTGCAAAAAAAGAAGAGGATTATCCAATGTCATTAAGTTAAGAAATGACGAACCATCCAGATACTATTGTCTGGATGGTATTTTTATTTGAAAGCACGAC
>NZ_CAKVJB010000036.1 GCF_934754935.1 uncultured Holdemanella sp.
GGTGATGTAAAAGTGTGTAGAGCATTAGATGAAATGTTTGAAGAATCGACAAACAAAGGAATCCAGATGGGTATCAAGCAAGGCTTTGAACAAGGCATTGAGCAAGGCATTGAACAAGGAATTGAGCAAGGTGTTGAGCGTGGTGCAAAAAATACACAAATCAAAATAGCACTTAAAATGCTTGTAAGAAATAATCAAACACTTGAAGAGATATCCGAGATTGTTGGACTAGACTTAGATGCATTAAGAGAACTTAAAAAGAGTATTTGATTGAATGGATGTGTGATCGCATCCATTCTTTATATGAAAAGTGAAAATGATGAAGTAAAAGTGTGCAGAGCATTAGATGAAATGTTTGAAGAATCAACAAACAAAGGAATCCAGATGGGTATTGAACTAAACCAATCCGAAGTATATCAAACTATGCTAGAAAAAGGATTTAGTGTCAAAGCTATCGCATCGATTTTCTCAGTAAGTGAAGAATCGATTGAAAAGCTATTGATGAAAGCTTAGAATAAGTCATTCATTTTGAATGGCTTCATTATAAATTAGGAGAATGTATGAATAAGAATATAAAAAGAGTAAGTGTAGTATGTTTGTGTTTATTGTTGAGTGGTTGTAGTATGTTTCAATCCGCTCTTAATGATATCAAAGGTAATTTAGTAGGTAACGGATATACAATCTATACATATGATAATTATGGCAGCGAAGTCATGGAGACAAGTGGAGATAAAATTAGTATTACAGGCAATGCAGTAGAGACGACTTCCTATGATGAAAATGGTAGTGTTGTTTCTGGCTATGAGCTATCGAGCGTAATTACGATTACAGTCGATGGAAAAGAGATAGAGTCTTGTGGAGATACTTGTATTTTTGAACAAAAGGGATTAACGCCAGATGTGGATTTTGCACAAGAAGATATTGATTCAAATACACATGGACAAATATCGGACAATACGTCTGTCGCAAGGTTCATTAATAAGTATAAAAATATGTTTGGCAAAGGAAGAATTGTAGTCATTAAATCACAATTAGGACAGCCAATTGCCGCATATTCTGGAGACAAGGTGTATTGGAAGATTCCAGATAATTTACCAAAGATGACGAAACTTATGATTGATGGAAAGGCTTTGTATATTCATCGAGCAAATTTTCAAATTATTGATAAAGAATTATTGGACTAGGAGGATAACTTACTTATGAAACAACAAATTAGTAGTGCTAAAGCACCAAAGGCATTAGGACCTTATTCAGCTGGTGTTGCAACAGAAGAACTAGTGTTTTTATCTGGACAATTAGGTGCAGATACGGATGGAAATTTAGTCAGTGAAGATGTCGTAGAACAAACTCAAAAGGCATTTGAAAATATTGGTGTATTACTTGAAGCCTCTGGCTTAACTTATGATGATATTGTCAAGACAACCGTATTATTGGCTGACATGAATGATTTTTCGAAAGTAAATGAGGAATATGCTAGATATTTTAATGGAATATTCCCTGCAAGAAGTTGTTTTGAAGTGGCTAAACTTCCTAAAAATGCTAAGGTAGAAATCGAGTGTATCGCAATCAAAAAATAGTTTAAACATATATGTTGCAAATATAGTTCATTCTTGGATTTTATTGTTGAAAAATCTATGATTTATGGTAGTATATATGAAAGAGAAATTGGATTTGAAAAGGGACTTTTTGAATCCATTTTTTTAAGGTCACAAGGAGGATTATATGAACAAAAATTCGTTATTATCCATGAGAGATCTGTCAGTTGAAGACATCTATAGCATTCTTGATGATGCTAGACTTTTTAATAGTTCCTTTAAAGATTGGCAATTACCAATGCAGAAAGCATTGGTTGCTAATCTTTTTTTTGAGGCATCAACTCGAACACATTTCTCATTCGAAAGTGCACAGCACCAATTAGGATGCCAAGTCGCTGATTTTGCAGCTGGAGCATCTAGTGTCACAAAGGGAGAAACGCTTTATGATACAGTTAAAACATTTGAATCTATTGGGTATGACATGGTGGTAATTCGTCATTCTCAAGATGAATACTTCAAAGAATTGGAAGATATCAATATTCCAATCTTAAACGCTGGAGATGGTGCAGGAAACCATCCAACACAATGCTTGTTAGACTTACTAACAATGCAAAATGAATTCGGTACATTAGAAGGCTTAAATGTAGTGATTTGTGGAGATATTCTACATTCAAGAGTGGCTGCCAGCGATAAAGAAGCTTTAGAAAAGTTAGGATCGACTGTTCGTTTTGCCGGACCAAAAGAATGGGAAAGACCAGGCTATCCAACAATCGATTTTGATGAAGCTATCGAATGGGCAGACGTTGTCATGATGCTTCGCATCCAGAAGGAAAGAGGTTCTGGAATGGCAGGCATGACAGATAGTGAATATCTAGAGAAATACGGTCTTACAAAAGAGCGTTATGCAAGAATGAAAGACAAAGCTATCGTAATGCATCCTGCCCCTGTTAATCGTGGAGTTGAAATTGATACAGATTTAGTGGAAGCTGAAAAATCAAGAATTTTTGAACAAATGCACAACGGTATGTTAGTTAGAAAGGCTGTTATCAAGCGTGGCTTTGGCTTAGCTCCATTTAAGGAGGAAAAATAAGTATGCGTTTAATCAAAAATGGTCAAGTTTTAATTGACAATCGTGTCGAAAAGAAAGATATTTTAATTGACGAAGGAAAGATCATTCAGATTGATGATTCTATCTCAAAAGACTGTGAAGTTATTGATGCTTCAGGCCTTACAGTAATTCCAGGATTAGTGGATGTACACGTACATTTTAGAGAACCAGGACACACAGAAAAAGAAACAATTCATACAGGCAGTTTAGCTGCAGCTCATGGAGGATTCACTTCTGTATTTGCGATGCCAAACGTCATCCCATTTCCAGACGATGTAGATACAATGAAAGATTATCAACAATTAATTGAAAAAGAATCTGTTGTACATACATATCCATATGCTTGCATCACTCTAGAAGAAGCAAGTAAAGAAGTAGTGGATATGAAAGCTATTAAAGAATTAGGCGTTCGTTGGTTCAGTGATGATGGAGTAGGAGTGGCTACACCAGAAATCATGAAGGAAGCTATGGAAAAAGCGAAAGAAAACGACTGCATGATCGTGGCTCATACAGAAGATATGAGCTATCGTAGACCAGGAGCTTGTGTACACGACAGCAAAGTTGTGACATCAAAGGGTTGGCTAGGAATTCCAAGCGCTTGTGAAAGTGCGCAATTAATTCGTGATTTAGAAATCACAAAAGAAGTAGGGAACGCTTATCACGCTTGTCATATATCGGCTAAAGAAAGTGTAGAAGCATTAAAAAACGCAAAAGAATCAGGTTCGAATGTAAGTGCAGAAGTTACAGTACATCACTTATTATTAGAAGATAAAGATGTGGTTGGACCAAACTGGAAAATGAATCCACCGCTAAGAAGCCATGAAGATCGTATGTCTTTGATTGAAGGCTTAGAAAATGGAACATTGGACTGCATTGCCAACGACCATGCACCACATACCTATGAAGAAAAGAAGCGTCCTATGGATAAAGCGCCATTTGGCATTGTTTCACTAGAAAGTGCATTTGCCTTATTGTATACAGAATTCGTACATAGACAAAAACGTTGGACATTATCACAGCTTGTAAACTGGATGTCAGCCGCACCTGCTAAACGTTTCGGTTTAGAAAATGTAGGACAAATTAAAGAAGGATATAATGCTGATTTAGTCTTAGTAGATTTAGAACATGAATCTTTGATCGACATAGATACATTTGAATCTATGGGTAAAAATACGCCATTTAATGGCTGGAGCGTGAATGCGCAAGTAAAAGAAACCATCGTAGATGGAAAAACAGTATGGAAAGGATAAACAATGGAAAGACTATTAGTATTAGAAGACGGGAGCGTACATCGAGGGCGTAGCTTTGGCGGTGATAACTTCCGTATTGGAGAATTAGTATTTAATACTTCAATGACTGGTTATCAAGAAATTTTAACTGATAATGCATACTGCGGACAAATTGTAATGATGACATATCCATTGATTGGAAACTATGGAATCAATCGTGATGACTATGAAAGTATTGATCCAGCAACATTTGGCCTTGTAGTAAAAGATTATTGCGAACAACCAAGCAACTGGAGAAGTCAGGAAAGCCTAGGCGATTTCTTAAAACGAGAAAATATTCCAGGCATCTATGGTGTAGATACTCGTTCTATTACTCGTAAATTAAGAGATAAAGGAACTATGAAGGCTACATTATGTAACGTGGATGCAGATATTGAAAAAGTAGTCGAAGAATTAAAAAATACAGAATTGATGAAAAACCAGGTTTCTTTGGTTTCTGCAAAGAAAATTTATCCTATGCCAAACCGCGGAAAGAAAGTTGTTGTAGTGGACTTTGGTGTAACTATGAGCACATTGAGAGATCTTTCAAAATGTGGTTTGGATATGATCGTAGTAGGACATGATGCAAGTGTTGAAACAATCATGTCATTCCATCCAGATGGAGTTTGTTTATCAAGTGGGCCAGGCAACCCATGCGATTTAACAAATCAAATCGAAGTTGTTAAAGAATTAATGAAACAAACCGTTGTATTCGGTATTGGACTAGGATATCAATTGATCGCATTAGCATCTGGTGCAACTGTATCTAAAATGAGATTTGGACACCACGGATCAAATATCCCAGTTACTGAAGTTGCCACAAACAAAGTTAAGATCACTCACCAAAATCATGGATATGCCGTTGATGTAGATAGCTTGGAAGCTGCTTCATTAGAAATGACTTATCAAGCATTAAATGATAAGAGTTGTGAAGGCATTGAACATAAGGAATATCCTGCATTTGGTATTCAATTCTATCCACAAACTGGGGATGCATTATATGGTAAATTTGTAGAAATGATTGAAAAAGGGGGATCACAATAATGCCTAAACGTACAGACATTAAAAAAATCTTAGTAATCGGATCTGGACCTATCGTAATTGGACAGGCCGCAGAATTTGACTATGCAGGATCTCAAGCATGTCAATCACTTCGTGAAGAAGGATATGAAGTTATCTTAATTAACTCAAACCCAGCCACAATTATGACTGATTCAACTATCGCAGACCGTGTATATATTGAACCAATCAATTTGGATTTCGCAAAACGCGTTATCTATAAAGAAAGACCAGATGCAATCTTAGGATCATTAGGTGGTCAAACAGGATTAAACTTAGTTGTAGAATTACATGAAGATGGAATTTTAGATGAATATGGCGTAGAAATTCTAGGAACAGATTTACTTGCAATCAACCGAGCAGAAGACCGTGAATTATTCCGCTCTTTAATGCAAGACATCAATGAACCAGTACCAGAAAGTACAATCGTTCATACAGTTGATGAAGCCGTTGCATTCTGTGAAACATTAGGATATCCAGTTGTAGTTCGTCCAGCTTATACACTTGGTGGAACTGGTGGAGGTTTCGCTGATGATGAAGAAGAATTAAGAGACATCTGCGATGCGGGATTAAAAGCAAGTCCAGTTCACCAATGTTTAATTGAACAAAGTATTGCGGGATATAAAGAAATCGAATACGAAGTAATCCGTGATGCCAATGACAACGCAATCGTAGTCTGCAGCATGGAAAATGTGGACCCAGTTGGTGTGCACACAGGAGATAGTTTTGTAGTGGCTCCCGTACAAACTTTAACAGATCGTGAAAACGCAATGTTGAGTAGCGCATCTTTAAAAATTATTCGTGCATTAAAAATCTGTGGTGGATGTAACGTACAGTTGGCATTGAATCCAACAAGCTTTAAATATTATGTCATCGAAGTAAACCCTCGTGTATCTCGTTCATCAGCTTTGGCTAGTAAGGCAACAGGATATCCAATCGCAAAAATTTCTGCAAAATTGGCAGTAGGATTAACATTAGACGAAATCTTAAACCCAGTTACTAAAAACAGCTATGCATGTTTCGAACCAACTGTTGATTATGTAGTAAGTAAATTTGCGCGATTCCCATTCGACAAATTCCCTAATGCAGACCGTCATTTAGGAACGCAGATGAAGGCAACTGGTGAAGTTATGTCCATTGGACGTACTTTTGAAGAATCTTTCTTAAAGGCTATTCGTTCTTTAGAAATGAAAGTAGATCATTTGTATAAAAAGGAATTGGCTGAATTATCTAAGGAAGAATTACTTGAAAAAATCAAAAAGTGCGATGATGAAAGAATCTTTGCTGTTACACAATGGTTACGCAATGGATATGATTTAGAAACAGTAATCGATGCAACTAAGATCGACCGTTTCTTCTTATGGCACATCCAAAGAATTGTTGATTTAGAAACATTGATGAATGAAAATCCAAAAGATGTTGCGGTTTTAAGAACATTGAAAGAAAACGGATTCTCAGACAGCTACATTGCGCGTAACTGGAACATGAAAGAATTCGATTTATATAATTTGCGTAGAGAAAATGGAATCATTCCGGTTTATAAAAAAGTAGATACTTGTGCTGGTGAATTTGTCAGTGCAACACCATACTTATATTCAAGCTACGATCAGGAAAATGAATCTGAAGTCAGTGATCGCAAAAAAATCATTGTTTTAGGTTCAGGACCAATCCGTATCGGACAAGGTGTTGAATTTGACTATGCGACAGTACACTGTGTTGAAACATTAAGAGATGCAGGATATGAAGCTATCATCATCAACAACAACCCAGAAACCGTATCAACCGATTTCTCAATTAGTGACAAATTGTATTTTGAACCATTAACTACAGAAGATGTAATGCACGTAATTGATTTAGAAAAACCATTGGGTGTTATCGTTCAATTTGGTGGACAAACAGCTATTAACTTAGCCGATTCATTAGTAGAACATGGTGTTAAGATTCTAGGTACTTCACTACACTCTATTGATTTAGCGGAGGACCGTCATGAATTTGAGGCTATGTTACACAAATTGAATATTCCTCAACCACAAGGTGAAACTGCAGTAACAGTTGAAGAATCATTAGTCATTGCCAATAAGATTGGTTATCCAGTATTAGTACGTCCAAGCTATGTATTGGGTGGTCGTGCTATGGAAATTGTGCATAATGATGATGAATTAAGAGTCTATATGGCAACAGCTGTAAAAGAAATCAGTCATGATGCACCAATCTTAGTTGATAAATATATCGTTGGTAAAGAATTAGAAATCGATGCGATTGCGGATGGAAAGAATGTATATATTCCAGGTGTAATGGAACATATTGAGCGTGCCGGTGTTCACTCTGGTGACTCAATTTCGGTATATCCAACTCAGACAATTTCTCAACAAGTGAAAGATACGATTATTGATTATGGAACAAGAATTGGTAAAGGTTTTGAATTTGTTGGTTTATACAACATTCAGTTTATTGTAGATAAAGAAGACAATGTATATGTATTAGAGGTAAACCCACGTTCATCTCGTACTGTACCATTCTTATCTAAGATTACAGGTGTTCCTATGAGTTATATCGCTACACAGGCTATCTTAGGAAAATCAATTGAAGAACAAGGATATACTCCAGGATATCATCCAGAAGAAGAAAACCGTGTATTCGTTAAGGCTCCAGTATTCTCATTCGCAAAATTACGTAGTGTAGATACAGTGTTAGGACCTGAAATGAAGTCTACAGGTGAGGCTTTGGGTAGCGATGTAAACTTAGAAAAAGCATTGTATAAGGCATTGGTTGCGAGTGGTGTAAGTGTTCCAACTCATGGCAATGTATTAATGACAATTGATGATGAAAACAAGCAAGAAGCATTAGAATTAGCGAAACGCTTTGCGAATATCGGATATGGAATCTATGCAACAAAGGGTACTGCAGACGTATTTGAAGCTGAAGGTTTGTATGTTCATCGTGCTAGTAAGATTGAAACAGAAGATGGTAAAAACGTATTAGATATTATTCGTAATGGACGTGTAAATTTCGTTATTAATACAATGTCAAATAAAAAGAACACAAGTGCTGATGGATTCTTGATTCGTCGTGTGTCTGCAGAAAACAATATTTCTTGTATGACAAGCTTAGATACAGCACATGCTTTAGTGAAAGTTTTAGAATCATTGAGTTTCTCAATGATTTCTATGAATGAAATGGGGAAATAATATGCAAGAATTTGCGAACATTCTATCGAATGTGGAAATCGCAAAAGATATTTGGAAAATGGAATTGAAAACAAACTTAGCTAAAACAGCTAAGCCTGGTCAATTCATTGAAATCACAGTTCCAGGTTTCTATTTGCGAAGACCAATCTCGATTAGTGAAATTAAAGAAGATGTTTTGGTTATCATCTATAAAGTGCTTGGAGAAGGTACTTTAAAAATGACTGAACTTGAAGGAAAATTAGATATCTTTGGTCCTTTAGGAAATGGTTTTCCAATTGAAGACAAAGAAGAAGTATTATTGATTGGTGGCGGTGTTGGTGTACCACCACTATATGAAACTGCGAAACAATATTTAAGTAAAAATGCACGTGTAACAGTTGTTCTAGGTGCAAATGATGCAGATAGCGTATTCTATGTGGATGAATTTAAGTCACTTGGGTGTGATGTATATGTCGCAACAATGGATGGCTCATTAGGAACAAAGGGTACGGCATTGGATGCGATCAAAGAAAACAATGTGACATGTAACTTTGTACTTAGCTGTGGACCTTTACCTATGTTGAAGGCAATCAACGAACAATATAGTGAAGGATATATTTCATTAGAAGCTCGTATGGCATGTGGTCTAGGTGCTTGCATGGGATGTGTTGTAAAAGATGTAGAAGGACATTCATTACGTGTATGCAAGGATGGTCCAGTATTTGAAATGGGAAAGGTGGCTTTATAATGGATATTTCAGTAAAACTACCCGGATTGAATTTAAAAAATCCAATTATTCCAGCTAGTGGATGTTTTGGATTTGGTAAAGAATATGCCGAACTATATGATTTAAGTGTATTAGGTGGTATTGCCATCAAATCAGCTACGCCACAAGAGCGTTTTGGAAATCCTACGCCAAGAATTGCCGAAACTCCAATGGGAATGTTGAATGCGATTGGTCTACAAAATAAGGGTGTAGATTCTATTATTGAAAATGAGCTTCCATTCCTTGCACAGTATGATACAGAAATCATGGCCAATGTTGCCGGTGCATGTGAAGAAGGTTATGTAGAGGTTATCAAAAAATTAAATGATCAGCCAGTAATTAAGGCTTATGAATTAAATATTTCTTGTCCTAATGTAAAACATGGTGGTATTGGTTTGGGTACGAAACCTGAGCTTGCAGCACATGTGACTAAGATTTGTAAGGAAGCAGCTACAAAACCTGTATATGTGAAGTTATCTCCGAATGTAACAGATATTGTAGAAATTGCCAAAGCCGTTGAAGAAGCAGGTGCCGATGGTATTGTATTGATCAATACACTAATGGGTATGCGTATCAATTTAAAGACGGGAAAACCATTACTTGCGAATGTAACAGGTGGTCTTTCTGGTCCTGCCATTAAGCCAGTTGCCTTAAGAATGGTATATCAAGTAGCGCAGGCCGTAAATATTCCGATCATTGGTGTTGGTGGAATTACTTGTGCAGAAGATGTATTAGAATTTTTAAATGCGGGAGCAAGCGCTGTTGAAGTGGGTGCTCAAAACTTTGTAGATCCTTATGTATGTCCAAAAATCATTGAGGATCTACCAAAAGTATTAGAGAAATATGGATATAAGAATATTGAAGAAGCAGTTGGAAGGAGTTTTAAATAATGAGTAAGACAATTGTAGCATTAGATTTTTCGAGTAAAGAAGAAGTTGTAGATTTCTTAAAACAATTTGATGAACCAGTATATGTAAAGATTGGTATGGAATTAACATATGCGTGTGGTTTAGAAATGGTAAAAACAGTGAAGGAAATGGGTCACCACATTTTCTTAGATTTGAAATTGCATGATATTCCAAACACAGTTAAGGGTGGAATGAAAAACTTAGCGAACTTAGGTGTAGATATTGTCAATGTACACTGTGCTGGTGGTATCGCGATGATGAAGGCTGCCATTGATGGCTTGAATGAAGGAGCTAAAGGTGGAAAACGCCCTATGTGTATTGGTGTAACTCAGCTTACAAGTACTTCTAAAGAAGCTATGAATAACGAATTGGGAATTCCTGGTGAAGTAATTGACTGTGTTATTAAATACGCTAAGAATGCGAAAGAAGCAGGCTTAGATGGTGTTGTATGTTCCGTACATGAAGCTAAGGCAATTCATGAAGCTTGTGGAGAAGACTTCTTAACAGTTACTCCAGGTATTCGTTTGGCAAGTGATTCTAAAGATGATCAAAAGCGTGTTGCGACTCCTGCATTTGCGAAAGAACAAGGTTGTGATTATATCGTAGTTGGTCGTTCAATTACGAAGAGTGCTAACCCAGTTGAAACATATAAGGAAATTGAAGCAACGATGTCAAAATAAGGTGTGAGAAATCACATCTTTTTTTAACTTTTTTATTGAAATTTTTATGATTTGTGGTAGTATACTAAACAGAAAAAATAAAGTATTTTTTTTCAAAAGGAGGATACGTATGATCAAGAATCCAGTTTTATTCGTGAAAAAAACGTCAGTGATCGAGATGAATAGTATTCTTCGTAGTGCTATACTTTTTAATAGTTCCCTTAAAGATTGGCAATGCGTTATTTGCTAATCTTTTTTTTGAGTAAATAACAGAAAGGACAAATTATGGAAAGACTTTTAATTTTAGAAGATGGAAGTGTATATCGTGGAACTGCGTTTGGTAGTGACAACTTCCAAATTGGTGAATTGGTATTTAATACTTCAATGACGGGTTATCAGGAAATTTTAACAGATAACTCATATTGTGGACAAATTGTAATGATGACATATCCATTAATTGGTAACTATGGAATCAATCGTGATGATAATGAAAGCATGGTTCCATGTGTATTTGGATTTGTAGTTAAAGATTATTGTGAATTCCCAAGTAATTTTAGAAGCCAGGAAACTTTGGATGATTTCTTAAAAAGAGAAAATATTCCAGGAATTTATGATATTGATACACGTGAAATCACAATGAAGATTCGTAATGTAGGTACGATGAAGGCTACTATGGCTGATGTGGATGCCAATGTGGATGCAATCGTTGCAGGTTTAAAGGCAGCTGATTTCTTACATGATCAAGTGGCTCGTGTTTCGACAAATAAAGTATTCCCAATCCCAAATCGTGGCAAGAAAGTTGTATTGATGGATTTTGGAGCAAAATTAGGTATTGTTCGTGAACTATCAAAGCGTGGATGTGATTTAGTTGTAGTTCCATATGATACACCAGCAAGTACAATCATGTCATATTGTCCAGATGGCGTTATGTTGTCAAATGGGCCTGGAGATCCAACGGATGTAAAAGTCGCAATTGAAACAATCAAAGAATTGATTCCTCAGACTGTTGTATTTGGAATTTGTTTAGGTCATCAGTTGATTTCTTTGGCTTGTGGTGCAAAAACATATAAATTGAAATTTGGACACCGTGGAGCTAACCATCCAGTTGTCAATCTTTCAACTGGTAAAGTGGAAATTACTTCTCAAAACCATGGTTTTGCGGTAGATATTGATAGCTTAAAGGATACTCGTTTGGAAATGACACACCAAGCATTAAACGACAAGAGTTGCGAAGGTGTTCGTCATAAAGACTATCCTTGTTTTGCGGTGCAATATCACCCAGAAGCAAGTGCAGGACCAGAAGATTCTCGTTACTTGTTTGATCAATTTATTGAATTAATGGAGGAGAATAAAAATGCCTAAACGTACAGATATCAAAAAAATCTTAGTGATCGGTTCTGGTCCAATTATCATTGGCCAGGCTGCTGAATTTGATTATGCCGGAAGTCAGGCATGTCAATCTCTTCGTGAAGAAGGGTATGAAGTTATCTTAATTAACTCAAACCCTGCTACAATCATGACAGATACAGCCATTGCAGATCGCGTTTATATTGAACCTTTGACTGTAGATTTCGCAAAGCGTGTTATTTATAAAGAAAGACCAGATGCCATTTTAGGATCATTAGGTGGTCAAACCGGATTGAACTTAGTTGTAGAATTACACGAAGATGGAATTTTGGATGAGTTTGGTGTAGAAATTTTAGGTACAGACTTACATGCGATCAATCGTGCAGAAGACCGTGAATTGTTCCGTTCTTTAATGCAGGAAATCAATGAGCCAGTACCAGAAAGTATGATTGTTCATACAGTAGAAGAAGCTGTTGAATTCGCAAAACGCGAAGGATATCCATTGGTTGTTCGTCCAGCTTATACACTTGGTGGAACGGGTGGAGGTTTCGCCGATGATGAGGCTGAACTTCGTGAAATTTGTGATTCTGGATTAAAGGCTAGTCCAGTACACCAATGTTTGATTGAACAAAGTATTGCTGGATATAAAGAAATTGAATATGAAGTAATGCGCGATGCCAAAGATAATGCGATTGTTGTATGTAACATGGAAAATATTGATCCAGTAGGTGTGCATACAGGAGATAGTACGGTTGTTGCGCCAGTTCAAACTTTGACAGATCGTGAAAACCAAATGCTTCGTAATGCATCTTTAAAAATTATTCGTGCATTAAAGATCTGTGGCGGATGTAACGTACAGTTGGCATTAAATCCAAATAGTTTTAAATATTATGTCATCGAAGTTAACCCTCGTGTATCTCGTTCCTCAGCCTTGGCTAGTAAGGCAACAGGATATCCAATTGCGAAGATCAGTGCTAAATTAGCCGTTGGTTTAGGTCTAGATGAAATTATCAACCCAATCACTAAAACAAGTTATGCATGTTTTGAACCTGCATTAGATTATATTGTAACTAAGTTTGCACGTTTCCCATTTGATAAGTTTCCTAATGCAGATCGTCATTTAGGAACACAGATGAAGGCAACTGGTGAAATCATGTCCATTGGACGTAACTTTGAGGAATCTTTCTTGAAGGCTGTTCGTTCTTTAGAAATGAAAGTAGATCATATCTATAAAAAAGAATTGGTTGGATTATCTAAAGAAGAATTACTTGAAAAAATTAAAAAGTGCGATGATGAAAGAATCTTTGCTGTTACACAATGGTTACGTGATGGATATGATTTAGAAACGATTCATAATGTGACTAAAATGGATGATTTCTTCTTGTGTCATTTATTAAGAATTATCAGCTTAGAAAAGTTGATGATGGAAAATGTTAAGGACATTACCGTATTACGTAAATTAAAGAAATATGGATTTGCGGATAGCTACATTGCGCGTAATTGGGATATGAAAGAATTCGATTTATATAATTTGCGTAAAGAAAATGGAATCATTCCAGTTTATAAAATGGTAGATACATGTGCGGGTGAATTTAAGAGTGCAACTCCATACTTCTACTCAAGTTATGATAATAAAAATGAATCTGAGGTAACAGACCGTAAAAAAATCGTTGTATTAGGTTCAGGACCAATCCGTATCGGACAGGGTGTTGAATTTGACTATGCGACAGTACATTGCGTACAGACTTTGCGTGAAGAAGGATATGAAGCCATCGTTATCAACAACAACCCAGAAACAGTATCAACCGATTTCTCAATTAGTGACAAATTATATTTTGAACCACTAACTACAGAAGATGTAATGCACGTAATTGATTTAGAAAAACCATTGGGTGTTATTGTTCAATTTGGTGGACAAACAGCTATTAACTTAGCCGATTCATTAGTAGAACATGGTGTTAAGATTCTAGGTACTTCATTACACTCTATTGATTTAGCGGAAGACCGTCATGAATTTGAGGCTATGTTACATAAATTGAATATTCCTCAACCACAAGGTGAAACAGCAGTAACTGTTGAAGAATCATTAGTAATCGCAAATAAGATTGGTTATCCAGTATTAGTACGTCCAAGTTATGTATTGGGTGGTCGTGCTATGGAAATTGTACATAATGATGATGAATTAAGAGTATATATGGCAACAGCTGTAAAAGAAATCAGTCATGATGCACCAATCTTAGTTGATAAATATATCGTTGGTAAAGAACTTGAAATCGATGCGATTGCGGATGGAAAGAACGTATATATTCCAGGTGTAATGGAACATATTGAACGTGCTGGTATTCACTCAGGTGACTCTATCAGTGTATATCCTACACAAATTATCAATGAGAAGGTTAAAGAAACAATCATTGATTATGGAACAAGAATCGGTGAAGGATTTGAATTCGTTGGTTTATACAACATTCAGTTCATTGTAGATAAAGAAAACAATGTCTATGTATTAGAGGTAAACCCACGTTCATCTCGTACTGTACCATTCTTATCTAAGATCACAGGTGTTCCTATGTCTCAGATTGCGACTAAGTGTGTACTTGGTGAAAGTATTGAGGATCAAGGATTAACGCCTGGATATCATCCTGAAGATAAGGAAAGAGTATTCGTTAAGGCTCCAGTATTCTCATTCGCAAAATTACGTAGTGTAGATACAGTGTTAGGACCTGAAATGAAGTCTACAGGTGAGGCTTTGGGTAGTGATGTAAACTTAGAAAAAGCGTTGTATAAAGCTTTAGTAGCTTCTGGAATCAATATTCCTTTACATGGAAGTGTATTACTAACAATTGATGATGATAATAAACAAGAAGCTTTAGAAATCGCAAAACGTTTCTACAACATTGGATATGGAATTTATGCGACGAAGGGTACAGCTAAATTCTTAGAAGATAATGGCTTATTTGTACATGTAGCTGCCAAAGTCAATGAGGATAATGGAAATGAATCTGTATTGGATATCATTCGTCATGGCCATGTAAACTTTGTCATCAACACAATGGCAAACAAGGATAATTCTACAAGTAAAGATGGATTCTTGATTCGTCGTGTGTCTGCAGAAAACAATATTTCTTGTATGACAAGTTTAGATACGGCACATGCCTTAATTAAAGTATTGGAATCTTTGAGTTTCTCAATGATTTCTATGAATGAAATGGGTAAATAGAGTGTGAGAAATCACACTTTATTTTTTGCGCATTTAAAAATTAAGTATAATAATTGTGTAAAACCAAGTACAATTTACATGAGAATCAGGAATCATTTCATTTCAATTTATGGCTTTCTGGGCTATCAGCCATTTTGTCTGGTATTGTAAAGCAATGTCAGATTTATCGTCAAAAAAAGATGAGAAATAGGGTGTGCTAATAAAATGAAATTAACGTATACAAATGTAAATGGTTAACTGATTGTAAATCTCACTTATAAATTCAGTGAGCAGATGGCAGAAACAAAAGTTTTCCCAGAATATCAGGCAGAGAGTTCGGAACTCTCCCTTTTTTCGTGAAGAGACAATAAATGCAAAAACTTTTGCGTCTTATTACTTTTTTGGATTATAATAGTGCATAAACTGAATATAAGGTGTGAGAAATCACACTCTAATTTTTTATAAAATAATTAGCACTTAACTGTTGACAGTGCTAAAAAAGTGACTATAATGATAATTGAAGTTAGAGATAAGTCAAAAGATATCCCGTAACTTGAAGATAGATTTCATAATCTAGTAATCAGGAGGCGATATTTATGAAGTACTATCCAATGTTTGATTTATTTGATGATTTCTTTACGGGAAACACAACCAGTGATGTCATGAAGACAGATATTGTGGAAAAAGATGGAAACTATGAAATGAGCATGGAACTTCCTGGAGTTAAAAAGGAAGATATCCAGATGGAATTGAAAGATGGATATTTAAAGGTAACTGCTACTCATGGTTCGAACACAGAAGACAAGGATGAAAAAGGTCGTGCCGTTCGTAAGGAACGTATTAGTGGATCTTATTCAAGAAGCTTCTATGTTGGTGAAGGTATTCATCAGGAAGATGTTAAAGCATCCTTTGACAATGGTGAATTGAAAATTGTTGTTCCTAAGGAAGCACCTAAACAGATTGAAGAAAACAAATTTATCCCTATTGAATAAGGTATCAGGAGGCGATATTTATGAAGTACTATCCAATGTTTGATTTATTTGATGATTTCTTTACAGGAAATACAACTAGTGATGTCATGAAGACAGATATTGTGGAAAAAGATGGAAACTATGAAATGAGCATGGAACTTCCTGGAGTTAAAAAGGAAGATATCCAGATGGAATTGAAAGATGGATATTTAAAGGTAACTGCTACTCATGGTTCGAACACAGAAGACAAGGATGAAAAAGGTCGTGCCGTTCGTAAGGAACGTATTAGTGGATCTTATTCAAGAAGCTTCTATGTTGGTGAAGGTATTCATCAGGAAGATGTTAAAGCATCCTTTGACAATGGTGAATTGAAGATTGTTGTTCCTAAGGAAGCACCTAAACAAGTAGAAGAAAATAAATTTATTCCAATTGAATAACTATTAGAATACGCCTAAATGGTGTATTCTTTTTTTAAGGGGGAAATTATGAAGATAGAGGTAATAAATGAAAAGCGCTTAAATCATATTCATTATTGTAGAGTGCATAAAGAGAATCAACGGCTATCGGGTTCTTTTTGGGTTCCTTCCAAATCAAAATCTAAGAATAAGAAGATGTTTAGTTTTGAATTGAATGATAGTGATTTTTTGGTTTGTGATCCAGAACATATTTTTAAACAAAAGATTTCAGGGAATAAACCTAGTGAATGTATTCTAAATTTGATGAATATATTGATTCAAGAGGATATGGAGTTTCTTCAAAAATTAGAAATGAAACTTGAAAGAATCGAAGAGCAGTTGATGTCACATAAGGGTTCTCATTATGAATCACAGATATTTGAAATGAGAAAAACGATAAGTACTTTTGATTCGTATTATGATCAGATGATTGAAGTGGTACAAAACTTGCAGGAATTTTATAAGGGTTTTGAAACATTAGAGAAAAGACTAACACGCTTATCAAATGTCACGGATCGCTTGGCTGAATATTCTATACAGCTTCGTGAAATGCATCAAACCCAAGTGGAGATGCGTCAGAATCAAATTATGCAGTTTTTAACGATTGTAACAACGATATTCATGCCACTTACATTAATTACTGGATGGTATGGAATGAACTTTAGAGCTATGCCAGAACTCGATAGTTCTTATGGATATTTCATTGTGATTGGAGTTTGTATATTGATCATTATTTTAGAAGTGATTTACTTTAAAAAGAAAAAGTGGTTTTAACTATAAAAAACACCTATTTCAGTGTATGATTTTGGTAGAGAGCAGGTGTTAGTATGTCTGTGAATGTTCGTATTATGCAGAAGGGTTTCTTTCGTAGAAAGAAGTTTATAATAGATGATTTAGTTAAATTATCCCACTTATCTTTTGGGGTCATGGATGAAAATTGTCAATTGATCCCAAATCAAATTGGGAATCATACCATCTTGTTTGATCGTAAGTATCTTCAAAGAGGAATTGAAATTTATATTCAGAATCATGATATTTGTCTGAATTTAAGTCTTCCTACAAGTATGGATGAAATTCAGTTGTTTTATTATTTAGTGAAAGTTTATTGTGAATTTATGGATACCACTGAATTTGTGAAAGATGATTGGTTGATGGAAATCAAGGATATTGATTTACAGATGGTGTATGATAAAAGAACGAGTGCTGATGCACTTATGGATTTAAAAAGTAAACTATCGGATCATAAGTATTTTGAAATCTTTGGCATTCTTCATCCAATTTCAATTGGGGAAAATGAATTGAATGATTTTGGTACGGATTTAGATTTATTTGGTCAATATCTACATAATCAACAAGCTTTGGATGCATATTATGCCACACCAAGAATCTATAATGCACACGGTAGAAGAATTGGTATGTATGCGCTAGGAGCTGATATACTCACAATTCTTCCGGTAGAGCCTTATGTGGTATTGAATCAAATTGAGGGAATAGAAGAGTGGTATGTCTTTATGAATGATCGACTTGTGAAGTATCGTGATCTAATGAGTTTTATTAAAAAGTTTGATTATTATGATGCCAATCATAGAATGGTTTGTTTATCTAAAGAAGATATTTCAGAGGCTTTAAATACACTCGCAATACAAGAAATATGAGCAGCTAATCAAATAGCTGCTCATTAATTGTATCTAGTGTACCTTGAAAAAAATCGTTTTTTCCTCCACCACGAACTTGATGTCTTTCTTTGAGTTGTAGGAAGATGTCTTTAGAGTTGGTCATAAAACGATAATTATCTTTTTGTTTAGAAACAAGTAAAACATAGTTGTCGCAAAAAGATACAAGCTTGTTGTAGTAATACAATTGTGTATCTCGATCGAGTTCATCACATAAAATGATTTGATTTTCTTTATGTTCAATAATTAAGTGATCAATCATTTCTTTATTTAATTGTTTGATTCTTTGTTTCAAAGCATAATTTTCATCTAATACGCGTTGTACATTGGATGATAAAGCTTCAATGCTTGAAGATAATTGATTTGAGATTTGAATAGATTGATCATGTTTTAAGACATAGTCTTCATAGGCGAGTTTTCCGCATAAGAAGAATAGGCGTGTGCCTTTTTTGATTTTCATCGATTTAATGATTTTAAACAATCCCACTTCAATCGTACTTTTTACATGGGGTGCGCAACATGCGCATAAATCTACATCTTCAATTTCGACAAGGCGTGGCTTGGCTAAATCAAGTTTTGCACGATATTCAATGTTGGAATAATCCTCTAAATAATAGGTTTTAACGGGTTTATTTGAAAAGATGACAGAATTCACTAAAGCTTCAATTCTTTTCATTTGATCATTATTTAAATCCATCGCATAATCGGCTGTAATTTCATTGTATCCTAAATGAAATCCAACATTATCCACATGAAATTCTTTGTGTATCAATCCAGAAAGAATATGTTCTCCTGTATGATGTTGCATATTGGTGTAGCGATGAGTCCAGTCAATACTACCTTGTACATCACCATTTAATGCAGAGTGCGTATAATGATGGATTTCATCATTTATGATTTGCACATCCACTACTTCAATACCATTCAACGTTCCTTTGTCACATGTTTGTCCACCTTCTTCAGGAAAGAAAAGGGTTTGATCCAAGATTATGTCATATAATTCATTCTTTTTAACACATGAAATAACATGGGCATGAAATGTTGTTTGGTAGCCTTCTTGTTCGTATAGTTTAATTGTCATATATATCACCGGAATTAATCATAGCATAAGTGATTCAAATTTTGACAAAAATTAAGATTCATATTAGACTTATATGGTTTGAACAAAGATGTTTTGCTTCCCAACCATCTTTAAAAAAACAGGAGGGTAAAAAATGAATAGAATTAAAACGGAAGTTAAAGAAGTGAGTGTATT
Source organism: uncultured Holdemanella sp. (assembly GCF_934754935.1). Lineage (GTDB taxonomy): Bacteria > Bacillota_I > Bacilli_A > Erysipelotrichales > Erysipelotrichaceae > Holdemanella. The sequence goes on from NZ_CAKVJB010000036.1 coordinate 19,368, forward strand.
ACTAAGAAGTATACCTTCACTTACGATGACACTTTTTATTGTTTCGGTCATCACTATGAATCTTTTGGCAAACAAAAGTATTAACTTGCCATTTAGCTTTATGGCACTGGATTGTGGAATTGTGGTAAGCTGGCTTTCCTTCTTATGTATGGATGTCATCACAAAACATTTTGGTCCTAAAGCTGCAACACAAGCATCACTTGTAGCTGTGTTGGTGAATTTAGGTATGTGCCTAGTTTTCTTTTTGGCATCAAAGATTCCTGGTGTATGGGGTGAATCCTATGTAGAAGGATCAGAAGCTATTATTAATGGGGCATTAGACGGAACAATTGGTGGTACTTGGTATGTACTATTTGGAAGCACAATTGCGTTTATTGTTTCTGCCATTGTGAATAACTATACGAATTCCATGTTAGGAAAGATTTCTAACAACAACAGCAACTTTAAATCGTATGCATTCCGCTCTTATGTATCTACGGGTATTGGTCAGTTTTGTGACAATCTAACATTCGCATTGATTGTGTCACACCAATTCTTTGGATGGACATTGGTACAATGTGTTGTGTGTGCCTTTACAGGTATGATTGTAGAAACACTATGTGAAGTCATCTTCTCATATCCTGGTTTCAAGATCCTACAAAACTGGAAGAAGAATAAAGTAGGTAGAGAATATTTTGAATATATGAAAGAAAGCAGTCGTTAAACTGCTTTTTTGTATACTTGTTTTTTTTAGCTTGGCCTTTTGGTCTATTCTTTTTACTTTTTTCTTTATCTTTCAACATATCTTCGTAACTTTTCCATTTAATTTTTTTCATTTGAATTTCTCCTTTTGCTTAAAGCTGTTCTAATAATGCTTTTGTACAATTATATGTGTTCAACCTCTGTGTTGTTTCCAAGATACCTATTAATATCTCTTTTGTATCTTCATCGACCAATTCACCATTTGGTTTATAGTCATATATGATGATTGGCTCAACAATATAAACGCCTTCACAAGCATCCTCTAAATAAATCGCATAGTGTATATCATTAATTGTATATAAATACATATATTCTTCGGATTCATTGTATGTGCAAGATAGTACGGTACCAACAGGATATTTTTGACTAAATGAAACAGAGTGGTCTGAATCATGATTAACTAAATTTTGATCGATGTCCCTTAAAATGTTACGTACAAAATCAAAAGCTGTTTTTTGAACAATTTTTAACTCTTCTTTCATGCATTCAAATCGTAAATGATCTACAACATCCAATTCTTTGGCGTTGATTGGAACAACTTTGTTTTTATGATTTTTAGAATTGATTTTTAAACCAAACTTTTTCTTGTTGTAGGTATATAAATACACATATTTAATTTCATCAAAACGACTTTCCAAAATGGTTCCAACTGGATATTCTAATTTATAAGGTAGAAGCATTGTATTCTTGATGGAATTTAAACGCTTGTTTAGATATTCTATATGAATATCATTTTGTTCAATCAAAGCCTTATAGATAGAAGCACATTGTTGTTCGGTAAAGACAATATGAGTGGCTTTATCTGGATCGAGTTTAAATTCAACAAGTTCACATATGTGATTTTTAAATTTGTTGTAGTCGATCCCATAAGATGTGTTGTCACAATCAAATAGGTAGATGATCCATGGTTCTTCAAAAATGATAGTTCCAGGCGTTAATTTACGTACATATTGTTTTTTCTTTTCTTTTGGTTTAGGTTTATTCAACTGTTTATTTACCCAGTCATTTCGACATGTGCAGGATACCTCAATTAAATTGTTGATATCTAAATCTTCAAACGTATATGTATTAGAGAAATCTATAGAGCGTGGAATGTTTTTAAATCTAAAATATTTAGAATCGGTTAATTCACCACCATTTATACACTTATACATTTCGTATTTATTATCCTTTTTCTCATTGAAGTAATAGTATGATTTATTGATTTTAAAAATATCACCCTTGTGAATTGGTATTTCCATATCAAAATTTAATATAGCTCTATTTCGAATGTTGGCATAAGCTTTTAATTCCCTTGCAATCTGGCGTACACAATACTCATCTAATTCCTTGTAAATATATTGGATATGTGCAATAGGAATGACATAAGCACAATCAAATTGCACAACAGAATCTTTGTATCGAGAGTTTTGAGAATCGTATACTTCGTTTGGAAATACGTGTTTTTCGTATGGTCTTAATTGTTTAGGATGTGTAGCACATGCATATCCATAGAGTTCATCTTTTCCTTTTTTTACAATCAAAAAAGGTCGAGTGGTATGTCCTTCAGGAATTGTTTTTAAAGCTTTATCTGTAACTGGCATTGTACAATATACTAAATTACCAACAGATAGTTGATTAAAAATATCTTCTTGCCAATCTTCATATGCATGTTTGGATTTAAATCCAATGTTACAAATGTTCGCACCAATCTTTAAATACTTTTCTTGTTGAAGTGTACACTTATTTTGTTTTGTTTGTTCTTGTTGTTTAAAGAATAAACTTCTAATAAATGTTTGGATAGATTTAAAATACCCCATTATGTTTTTGTTCATATTCGAGCCCTCATTCAAGCTAACCATATCATCTTAATTGACATTATCGATGTCTAAAACATAAAAAATAAATAAAACATGTTTAAGTAATGTGATATAAACAAGTTTGATTGATAATGAAATAAAAGTAGTATGAAAACGATTACAGACATGTTAATATGAAATTAGAAAAGGAGGACATAGTATATGATGTCATTAGATTGGTTAGTTTACGTATTAGGTGTAGTAGCTGTTGTTTTCTTAGTTGGTATGTTCTTCAAGTATAAAAAGCACAATCGATATGCCGATAAATTTGAAGACACATATCCAGATGCAAAGTAAGATTATGAAAAAGAGACAGAGAAAAAAGAATAATAAGAATGTTTTTATTCCGTTGATTCCTGTTGAAATACCGGAAGAAGAGGTTAAGCAAATTCTTAAAACTAGAAAGGAGAATAAATCGGATGATAGGCGTAATATGCATCATAGTACTTGTGATGGAATTTGTGTTTCAGATGAGCTTTCCTAAATGGGGACTCATTTCTACGGTTGTTCTACTAGTAGGTGGGGCTATCTATGGATTTTATATCCATGATTATTTACAAGCAATGATGTGTATTGTAGACATTGGATTTTTTGTGTACGCGTATGAACATTTTAATAAATAAATTCAAAGTCATTCGATATTTCATTAAGAATGGAATATTCAATGAAGAAAAGGCAATAGAGATTTCTAAGTTTGATCATAATACAATAGATGCTTTAGTGCATTCTCAATTATTAGTACAAGTAGATGGTCGTGTATACTTGGATAAACCGTTGTATGACTTTAGATACAAAGAAAAATATATCTATTATGGAGAGATCATATTGTTGATCATCTTCTTGATATTTGCGTCTTACGTGTCTCATTTAAAAACCACATTGTTTTGGAGACAATGATATGAAAAAGAATCGGCTTCAAAGATTACAGGAAGATATGAATGAAGATCTTCAAAAATATTTAGATGAAGACTTGTTAGATACAACTTCAAAAGGAAAGAAGGAATCTACTTTCTGGATGAAGTGTGTAGCTATATGTTTGTTGTGTAGCTATGGAATTGCACAATTTCTAGGAAGAGTACTAGGCGATAAACAGGCAATAGTACAATATGGACTTGCGGGTATAATCGTGATTTGTGCACTCGCTTTCTATATTTGGCTACGAAGAAAGTATAGGTGATGATTATGAATGATAAACAGAGGGAAATCATTGATAAATTGAATAAGGATAATGAAGCGTTGAATCAAGGACATAAATCCATGGTGGAATATTCTAAAGGGATGATTTGTATAGGATCATTGATTGTATGTTTTTTGATCTACTATTTTACGAAGTATTCATTTCAATTTGGATTTTGGCTCTTTGAAGTTTATGGCTTAGTTTATGCCAAGAATGATAAGAAGAAGATTGGAATGGGTATTATAGTTGGAGTTGTAATCTATATTATTCTGAAATTGTGGTTATGATCATTCAATACAAAAGATGGACTGTTGCAGCATGTGTAACAGTCCTTTTTGAATAGAAATTTAGTGTTCAACCTTAACTTTGTAAAAAATGTATAACTACAATTGAATTTTTGAATAAATTGTTGAAATTTCCTGTATTTATGGGAGATTTCAACTTTTTTATTTACGCTTTTGGCTTTAGCCAGTTGAGTACGAAGTACGAAACAACAAAACCACCTGCTATGCGGGTGGTGTCAAA
>NZ_CAKVJB010000037.1 GCF_934754935.1 uncultured Holdemanella sp.
AATTGTTCATAAGTACCTCCAAAAACATATACCTATAAACAATTGGCCTATTATCAGAAATGATAATAGGCCACACACATTTCAACCTGTATGTCAACAAAAAAATTCAAATTTTCCACAAAAAAAGAGGAGCACATTTTTTGTGTTCTCCTCAAAGCCGTCATTTCTTAACTTAATGACATTGAGTCGTCGACTTCTTTATTTTAGTTTATTCATCAATTCATCAAAATCAGGTTTTTCGATTTCATGAAATTCAATTGTAACGCTATCATTATCTTTATAGCGTGGAATTAAATGAACATGGAAATGATTTACGCTTTGTCCAGCCGCTTCATGTACATTGCTTAAGATGTTGATGCCATCACAATGTAAAGTTTGTTCTAATTTATTGGCAAGTTTACTCGCAACTTCAAAAACATGATTTCTGGTTTCATCCGGACAATCTAGGAATGAATCACAATGTTCTTTAGGAACAACAAGTGTGTGTCCATAAGAAGTTGGATTGATGTCTAGAAACGCAATGACACTTTCATCTTCATAAATTTTATTGCTTGGAATTTCGCCCTTGGCGATCATACAAAAAATACACATAAGTAAAAATCCTCCTTATTAAAAATAATACATCGTTTTGGAAAAAATGAAAAGCCAGACTAAGGGGGTGTCTGGCTCTTCAATAAGGGGATAGAAAATAGTATGAATACCATTGACTGATTTCATACCGGCAAGGTCTTCAAACTCCTTGCTTGTAAAGAAGTATACCATAAGTTGTGTCAAATAAAATGTGAAAAGTGTGGGAAAATATGTGATATTTCAACAATGTAGTGTTTAGGCCCCACTTTTGATGATTTTTTGTCTTAATTTATAAAAATGTATGAGTTTGCAGAAGTTAAAAATGGGAAAATTTGGTTTTTTCTTGAAATATAAATATTGACAACTAGTTTTATGCTATAATGTAAACTAAGCGGAGGTTTTGAGATGATTGTAAAAACCATTCATGAAATAACGAATATGATGCATGCGAGTGTGCATGGTGATATTGATGATACAAAAAAAATTCATGGAGTTGTGATTGATTCACGACAAGTGACAAAAGATGTTTTATATGTACCTATTATTGGTCAAAGAGTGGATGGACATACGTTTGCCAAACAAACAATTGAAGATGGTGCTTTGATTAGTTTGTGGCAAAAGGATCATGTCCCATATCCTGATTTTCCTGTTATTTTAGTAGATGATACACTAAAAGCTATGCAGGATCTTTCAAAAGCTTATTTGGATGAGTTACATCCTTTAGTGATTGGTGTAACGGGTTCAAATGGTAAAACAAGTTGTAAGGATATGTTATATAGTATTTTTTCACAAGAGAAGAGAACACAGAAAACGTTGGGAAACCGCAATAGCGAAATAGGACTTCCTTTAACGATATTTGATTTTGATGAAGATATTGAAGTGGCTATTTTAGAAATGGGTATGGAAAATAAGGGTGAAATTACACAATTAACTTCCATTGCACAACCGGATATTTCTGTCATTACTTCAATTGGTTCGGCGCATATGGAAAATTTGGGTGGAAAATTACAGATTGCCCAGGCTAAATGTGAAATCTTAGAGGGTACAAAAGAAAATGGATTGTTCCTTTATAATTATGAAAGTAAAGAAATCCAAGAAGTACTTCCTACTTTAGATACAGAAAATAAAAAAGTTGTTTCCTTTGGTCAAGGTGGCGATATTTCAATCACAAGTGATATTGAATATGATAAAGAAGGCATTGTATTTAATTGTAATATTTTAGATGCACCCGTACATTTGCGTGCATTTGGAGAATTTCAGGCAATGAACGCATTGCCGTGTATCTATATTGCCAAAGCTTGTCATTTAAAAGAAGATTCGATTTTAAATGGATTGAAAAATCTAGAAATGACAAAGATGCGTACGCAATTGATTCCAGTAAAAAATGCGTATATTCTAGATGATACATATAAATCAAATCCAGAAAGTGCTAAAGCCGCCATTGATACATTAATGGAACTTTCGGCTAGTAAACATATTGCCATTTTATCGGATATGTTAGATCTTGGCAGCGAAGAAAAACAAATGCATTATGATGTGGGTGTTTATGCCAAAGAAAAAGGAGTGGACGAGTTATATTGTACAGGTCCTCTTTCAAAAGAAACGGCTGAAGGCTTTAATGGAAAATGGTATGAAACTAAAGATGAGATATATGAAGCTTGTAAGCCTTTATTAGAAGAAGATTGTGTGATTATGATCAAAGGATCAAGAGCAATGCAAATGGATACATTAGTAGATGCATTTAGGGGGAAAAACAATGAGTAAATTACGTTTAGGTGTCGTATTTGGGGGACAAAGTAGTGAATATTCTGTTTCATTACATTCAACTGGTTCCTTTTTACGTCAAATTCATGCAGATAACTATGAAATGACTTTAATCGGTATTAATAAAAATGGACATTTCTATTTATACAATGGAGATGTGGATTCGATTGAACATGATACATGGGAAAATGAAGAATCTTGTGTGTCTTGTGCATGGGTAAATGGGGGAATTATGCCATTAGATGGTTCAAACAAAGTGATTGAACTTGATTGTGTATTCCCTGTATTACATGGTAAAAATGGTGAGGATGGATTGATTCAAGGTTTACTTGAATTGATGAATATTCATTATGTAGGTTGCGATGTTATGTCAAGTGCTATGTCAATGGATAAAGAAATTATGCATATTTTATGTAAAGAAGCCAATATTCCTTGTGCGGACTACATTTGTTTATATGCCAATCGAGAAAATCCAACATTTGAACAAATTCAAGAAGAGATTGCATTGCCATGGATCGTTAAACCATGTAATGCAGGAAGTAGCTATGGTGTACATTTTGTAAACAATAAAGAAGAATTTGAAAGTGCATGTAAAGATGCATTCTTCTATGATGGTAGAGGTAAGATCTTAGTTGAAAAAGTGATTAAAGGCTTTGAGATTGGTTGTGCTGTTATGGGAAATGAAGAAATCTTTACAGGATCAGTCGATGAAATTGAAATCACAGGTGGATTCTTCGATTTTGAAGGAAAATATGAAATGAAAGGAGCCGCTATTTATTGTCCGGCTCGTATTGATGAAAAAACATTTAAAGAAGCTCAAGAATTAGCTCGCAAAACATATATCGCAATGAATTGCTGCGGAATGGCACGTGTAGATATGTTTGTGACGGAAGATAAAGAAGTAATCTTGAATGAATTGAATACGATTCCTGGATTAACAGCAACTTCTCGTTATCCTTCTATGATGAAAGAAGCAGGAATTGAATTTGCGGATTTAATTGACAAGCTAGTTGAACTAGCTATGCAAAGGACAATTGGAGCATGCTAGAAGCTTATAGCAGGGCTTGGACTGAAATTGATTATGATGCGATTCGTCATAATGTGAATGAGGTTCGAAAGCTTGTAAAAAACACAAAAATCATGGGTATTGTGAAAGCCAATGCGTATGGCTTAGGTGATATTGCATGTGCTAAGGCTCTACAAAAATGTGGTGTGGACTATTTTGGAGTTTCAAGTATTGATGAAGCTTTAAATCTTAGAAATGCAGGAATTCAAGATAACATCTTGATTTTAGGATATACACCAAGCATGCACTTTCATTATCTTCATGAACAGAATATTGTCCAATCTTTAGTATCGATTGAATATGCTCGAGAATTAAATGCCTATGCCAAAGCGAATGGAGTAAAAATTCGTTGCCATTGTAAAGTGGATACAGGTATGTGCAGAACGGGTGTTGTATATCAAGAACAAGATAAACACATTGAGGATATTTATGAAGAGTATCGCTTAGAAAATTTATGTGTAGAAGGAATCTTCTCACATTTTCCAGTGAGTGATTGTCTAGATGAAGATTGTACTGAATTCACAAAAAAACAAATTCAATTGTTTGATGAAGTGATTGATTTATTAAAATCACAAGGTATTGATCCTGGTATTCGTCATCTTCAAAATAGCTATGGTATTTTGAATTATCCAGAGTTGGAATATGAATATTGTAGACCTGGCCTATTATATATGGGTGTTACGAGTGATAATCATATTGAAATCAAGACAAATCCGGATTTTATTCCAATCATGTCTATGTATGCCAATGTGAGTTTAGTGAAATGGATCTATCCAGGTCAAAGTGTAAGTTATGGTCGTCATTTTATAGCTGAAAAGCCAACGAAAGTTGCGACTATGAGTATTGGTTATGCGGATGGATTGCCTCGTTTATTATCCAATCAAGGATTTGAAGTGTTAGTACACGGTCAAAGATGTAAGGTGATTGGTAACTTGTGCATGGATCAATGTATGATCGATGTTACAGATGTAGAAGATGTTAAAGAAGGCGATGAGGTATGCATCGTTGGTCGTCAAGGAGATGAAGTCGTTACTGTGGATCAAATTAGTCGTATGGCTAAGACCATCAACAATGAAACATTAACTTCCATTTCTTCGCGTGTACCTAGATTAAAGGTGCGCTCATGAAAAGACAGTATGCATCGATAGATATTGCACGTTATGTTTCTGCATTATTGGTTGTATGTATTCATACATTTCCATTTTTAGAAATATCAGAAACATTTAATACGTACTTCATTCATACTGTTTGTCGTTTGGCCGTTCCATTTTTCTTCACAACAAGTGGATTTTTCTTCTTTAGAAATTATGATTCAAAAAATGAAGATGTGAATGATGCTCGTTTAAAGAAAGCATTGATTCGTTTGTTTAGAATCTATTTGATTTGGACGATTATCTATTTGCCATATACGATTTTTGATTATACACATAATGGCTTTCATATTACGTATTTATTCACATACGTAAGAGATTTTATCTTTAATGGAAGTTATTATCACTTATGGTTTTTGCCAGCCTTAATATTGGCGGATGTGATTGTATATTATCTATATAAGAAAAAAGGTTTAAAGTTTACTTTGATTACTACATTTGTATTATATGTTGTAGGGTATTTAATTAATGTGTATACGCCGGTATGGGAAAGTATACCTTATATTTCTTTCTTATTTGGATTCTTTACGAAAGCATTATCAACCGCAAGAAATGGAATTTTCTTTGGGCCTATGTTTATTGCGATTGGCTTGTTACTTTCAAGAACGCGTCGTTTACCTAAAAAGGTAAGTTTACTTGGTTTCTTGATTAGTTTTGTATTCTTGTTTTGTGAAGTAGCTTTATATCGTCATTTTAATATTTTGCGCGATCTAACAAGTATGTATATTTGTTTAGTTCCAGCTGTATATTTCTTAGTGAATTATTTGTTGAAGGTCAATATTCCATATCGTAAAATGTTTACCATTTTACGTCATGATTCATTGATGATTTATACTTCACATATTTTGTTTGCGAAAATCTTCTTAGCTTTGATGCCCCATGCTCATTTAGTTGTTTATTTCTTAACTTTGGCATGTGCACAATGTCTAGCTGGTTTTGTGACTCGTTATCAGGATCAATATCCGATATTAAAAAAATTACTGTAAGCTTATGATTCGATTATTTCAAGTGAAATGTGCGAGTGAAAATGAAATTGAAGCACAGATCTTAAAAAAACTGCGAATCCGTAAAGAAGACCTTTTGCAGTGGCACGTACATAGAAAAAGTGTGGACGCACGCCACCAGAAGGTCTTGTTTTCGTATGTCGTAGATTGTAAAGTTAAAAATGAAAAGAAACTTTTAAAATTAAAAGATGTTTCATTAACACCCGATGAAACATATCATCAAGTAAAGAATGGAGAACATACATTATCTTCTAGACCTGTTGTTGTTGGATTTGGTCCAGCTGGTATGTTTGCCGCTTTGATTCTTGCGCAATATGGGTATAAACCGATTGTTTTAGAAAGAGGATCGAATGTGGATGTTCGTAAACAAAAAGTGGAAACTTTTTGGGAAAGTGGAGTATTGGATGAAGAATGCAATGTTCAATTTGGAGAAGGTGGAGCTGGTGCCTTTAGTGATGGAAAACTAACCACTCGATCAAAGGATTCTTTGTGTCGTAAAGTTTTAGAGGAACTTGTTTCTTTTGGAGCAAAACTGGAAATATTGATTGATCAACATCCTCATATTGGTACAGATGCTTTCTTGTCTATTATTAAAAATTGTCGTAAAGAAATTGAAAGATTGGGTGGAACTTTCTATTTTGATACGAAATTAGAGGATATCAAAGTAGAGAATGGTATCTTGAAACAAATCTGTTTCAATCATCAATGGATGGATTGTGATGCGTTGATTTTGGCAACTGGACATAGTGCAAGTGATACGATTTTAATGCTTCACAAACATGGTATGCATGTTGAAAATAAACCGTTTGCGGTAGGCGTTCGTATTGAGCATAAACAGAAATATATCAATGAGGCTATGCTTCATGAGTATAGTGAAGATGAAAGATTGATTCCAGCTCGTTATCAATTGACATATACGGCTTCCAATTCGAAAGGTGTATATACATTCTGTATGTGTCCGGGTGGATATGTGATTCCTAGTTCTTGTCAAAAAGAACAATTGGTTGTGAATGGCATGTCGTATGCGAGTCGTAGTGGTGAAAATGCCAATAGTGCTTTACTGGTGCAAATCAATGATTCGGATTATGGAAATGCATTGTTTGCAGGCTTAAAATATCAGGAAGACTTGGAAAAGAAAGCTTTTGATATGGGACAAGACTATAAAGCTTGTGTACAGCTGGCCAAGGATTATTTAGAGAATAGAGTGTCTGAACAATTTGAATCGGTATTACCGACCTACTCCATTGGTACAACATTCTGTGATTTGAATGATTTATTCAGTGATGAAGTGAATTTAGCACTACATGAAGCTTTAAAACATTTTGAAAAGAAGGTGCCTGGCTTTGTTTCGAGTGGTGCTATATTGAGTGCTGTGGAATCAAGAAGCAGCAGTAGTGTACGTTTAGTGCGCGATAAAGAATCTTATGTTTCAAATATTCAAGGTATATATCCAAGTGGTGAAGGTAGTGGATATGCAGGTGGCATTATGACAAGTGCAATTGATGGGATTCGTAGTGCTGAGCATTTGATTGAATACTTTGCCAAAGGGGATTTCTAATGAATATTTTTGCACCGGATTATTATGTTCAGAGTTATAAAACTTTGAATATTAGAAAACTTCGTGAAATGGGAATTCAATTACTTCTTTGTGACATAGATAATACGCTTGTGGCGTATTATGAAGAAGTTCCCAATCAAGATGTGATTGATTTTATTCATAAGTTAAAAAAGAATGGAATTGAGGTTGCGCTTTGTTCAAACTCTCCAAGTTCAAGGGGAAAGAATTTTGGTAAGCATCTTCCAGTTTCAAAAACATATCCATTTTCGTGTAAACCATTTCCTTTTTGTTTTAAAAAGGCGATGAAAGATCATGGCTTAAAAGCCAATCAGATTGCGATTTTAGGCGATCAGTTGTATACAGATATATTGGGTGGAAATATTTGGGGTTTATATACGATATTAACGGCTCCAATTGCGATCAAGGATCGAAATATCACAAAGGTGTTTCGTTTCTTTGAAGAATTAATATATGGTTATTTAGAAAAGAAAAAAGTATTGAAGCGAGGTGAATTTGATGACTAAATATTGTAAGGGTTGTGGTGTTTTACTTCAAAATGAAGATGAAAAAGCACTTGGATATGTACCTACTTTAGATGCTTCATATTGTCAAAGATGTTATCGTATTCGTCACTATGGGGATGTTACGATCAATATGCAGCAGGGTATTGAATCCAACGCAACATTAGAAAAAATCAATAATATTGATGGGGTTGTATTCTGGGTCGTGGATCTATTTGCGTTTGAGGCTAACTTGATTTCGCGCTTGAATCAGAAACTTCCTGGTAAAGATATTGTCATGGTATTAACGAAGCGTGATGTTTTGCCGACAACTTTAACGGATGAGAAAATCATCAACTTTGTGAAGCATCGTCTTCATGAAGAAAATATTATTGTGAAGGATATTGTGATTTGTGGGTATCTATTAAAGGAAAATGACAAATCTAGAGAGTATTCATCGCGTATTGTGAATGCGATCTTAAAATATCGTAAGAATCGAAATGTGATTTTTATGGGTGTTGCCAATGCCGGTAAATCGACTGTATTGAATCATTTGTTGGCAACAAAAGATCTAACAACTTCTCAAAATCCTGGAACTACATTGGATTTAGTTCCAATTAGTTTTGAGGATTATACGATTTATGATACGCCAGGCATTGAGAATACGCATTCTTTATTAACGCATCTTCAACCGAAAGATTTAAAGACGGTCATTCCGACAAAGCCAATTCGCCCATTTGTTTCACAAATTTTTGAAGATCAGTCATTTGCGGCAGCAGGTTTGGCAAGACTTGATGTAGTGGTGAGTGGAAAGGCAACGGTTGTAGGATATTTCTCTCGCTCTTTATCGATTCATAGAGGAAAATTAAGTAATGCGGATGCGTTGTGGCAAAAACATTTAAATGGCATGTTAGTGCCATGTGTAGATACTTCTTTACTAACGATGCATACGTTCCATGCACCTAAGCTTGAGGGCGAAAAGATGGATGTTTGTATTCATGGTATTGGATGGTTCTGTATTAGTGGACAAGTAAAAGATGTATATGTAAAAGTACATAAGGGAATTCAAGTAACGTTTAGAAAGGCGATGATTTAATGTTAACGAGTCAAAATAAAAAATATTTAAGAAAATTAGGGATGGAATATAAATCATTATTCCAGATTGGTAAAGATGGTTTGAGTGATAATTTAATGGATACTTTATCCGATTCATTAGAGGCACATGAATTAGTAAAATGTAATTTATTAAAGACATGTCCAATCGATGTTCGTGAGGCAGCTATTGAGTGTGCAAGCGCAACAGGTAGTGAAGTGGTTCATATTGTAGGACACACTTTCCTATTGTATAGAAGAAGTAAAGAAAATAAATTGGGGCTTAAAAAATGAGAATTGCCATTGTAGGAGGGTCTTTTGATCCAATCCATAATGGACATATTCAAATGGCCAATCAGTCTTTACAAGCTTTACAAGTTGATGAAGTATGGTTTATGCCGACTTCAAGTACGCCTTTAAAAGACCATGAATTGACATTGGATCAAGAGCGTTTGGCTATGATTGATTTGGTGGTTCAGAAAAATCCAAAATTTAAAGCATGTACGCTTGAGCTTGAAAGAGCTGGTAAAAGCTATACGTATGATACGTTAAAGGAATTGATTGAAACGTATCCGGAACATGAGTTTTATTGGATCATAGGAAATGATCAATTGGAACAATTTGATAAGTGGTATCATGCCGAAAAACTTGTTAAGATGGCTCATTTTGTGTGTTTTGATAGGAATGGCAAGCTTGCAGATTCAAAATATGACATTATGTGTATGACAATGCCCTCGGTCCCAGTTTCAAGTTCAGAAATTCGTATGGGAAATAAATTGAATTATTTGCCAAAAGAAGTTTTACGTTATATCTATCGAAACAGGTTGTATGTGAAGGATTTTGTGGCTTCTAGGTTAACAGAAAAAAGATATAAACATTCTTTATCGGTTGCCAAACTTTGTGAAGAGTTTGCGTTGAACAATGGGTATGATATGCATATTGCGTATTATATTGGTTTGTTTCATGATATAGCTAAATATATGCCTAAGGATGAGATGATAAAATGGATGAATAGTATTTGTCCTGAAAACATGGAATATCCTGTAGCTGTATGGCATGGTTTTGTAGGGGCTGCTGTTACGAAAGATATCTTTTTGATTGATGATCCAATCGTATATAATGCAATTTATCATCATGTACTTGGAACGAGTCAAGATCCTTATGCGATGATGGTATTTTGTGCGGATAAATTAGACCCTTTGCGTGGATATGATTCTAGTAAGTTGATTGAAATTTGTAACAAAGATATTAAAGAAGGATTTGATTTGGTGGTTCAACAAAACCGTGAGTATTTAAAGAGAGGTTAGACATGGAAATTTTAGATATTGTAGTTCATGCGATCTGTGAAAAGAAAGCACAAGATGTACGTGTATATGATGTAACGAGTTTGACTCCTTTTATGGATTCAATGATTGTTTGTTCGACTACGAATATTCGTCAGAATAATGCGATTGCACAAAATATTAAGGATCGTTTAAGAGAGGCTGGATATATGGGGGATATGCATATTGAGGGTGACTCTGGTTCAAAATGGCTTTTGATTGATTTAAAAGAGGTTGTAGTCCATTTATTTGTGAATGAGGAAAGGCAGGTTTATAATCTGGACCGTTTATATTCGGATGTTCCAGTAAAAACGTATGATTTATAATACATTGGCACATTATTATGATGCTTTAGTAAAAGATGAAGAGGCATCTAGAGAATGGGTATCTTGGATTGAGAGTGAACTTGCACCTTGTGATTGTTTAGAACTTGCGTGTGGTAGTGGAGAAATCACTCAGATGCTTGCGAAAAAAGGCTATACTATGACAGCTCTTGATTTGAGTGAGGAAATGGTCAAGCAGGCAAAAAGTAAAAACTTAGATGGTTCGATTGAGTTTTTATGTCAAGATATGCGAAATCTAGAAAATCTAGAAACGTACTCTGGTATTTTCTGCTTGTGTGATAGTTTTAACTATATTTTAGAAAAAGAAGAAATTGATGCGTTCTTTCATGAAGTCAGTCAACATTTAAAATCAAATGGACTTTTCTTCTTTGATACACATTCTTTGGATCGTTTAGAAGAGTTTGATTCGGAATATAATGAGACAGGTGCTTTTGAAGATGGTTGTCAATACCAATGGTCGATTATGGCAGAGGATGATTATGTATATCAGGATTTTGCGTTTTATATGAAAGACAAAGTGGTTCAGGAGCATCATATTCAAAGGGTATATGATCCACAATGGTTGGCAAAGATTTTATCAAAGTATTTTGATATTTTAAAAGTCACAACTGATTTTGATGTTGAGGGGATTGCGCCTGGTGAAAAGTATTTTTATGTATGTAGAAAGAAGGTACAATAATGATTGGGATTGTAGCGGCAATGGATGCTGAAATTCTTGAATTTGAAAAGCGTATGGATGTAGTCGATCATACAAAGACAATTGCGGGATGCACATTAACATATGGAAAATGGCAAGGTAAAGATGTCGTTTTATGTAAGAGTGGTGTAGGTAAGGCTTATGCGGCTATGTCTTGTACTATTTTGTGTATGCAAGAAAATGTGGATAGTATTATCAATGTAGGTACAGCTGGTGGATTAACACAGGATGAACAAGTATTGGATATTGTGATTAGTGATAAGGTTGTACAAGCAGATTATGATACAAGTCCATTAGATGGTCCTTCTGGTGTTGGATTGGTGTATAATAGTCATGAAAAATTGAGCCAGAGTTGTATTGAAGCGGCAAAAGATATGCAGATTCGATATCATGTGGGTACAATTGCTTCACAAGATTTATTTATGTCTAGAGATGAGGATTTTGAAAAGTTGATGAACAATTTCCCAGACTCAATTTGTTCAGAAATGGAAGCAGGAGCGATTGGTGCTGTTGCCACAAAATTTAATATTCCATTTGTGATTGTGCGTTGTTTAAGTGATGTTGTACATCATAATGAAAATCCAATGGAATTTTCAACATATGTTTCTAAGGCAAGTGCACAATCGGCTAAATTAATTGAAAACTGGTTGATGCGTATATAGTAAAAAGGAGGAATAAGAATGGGGCTAAAGCGTAGACATAAAAAGCAGCATGGAACAAAAACGACACTTGGATTAGTTATCATTCTTGTTCTTATATTACTTGTGATTTGGTCGGAGTTTATCAGTGGACCCAATCGTGTCAAGGAACAGATTTATGCGCAAAGAATTGAAAAAATTGTTAAACAAAATAAGAATATTCAAGGCTTGAGTGAACATGTCTTTGATTATACAACATATCAGGGATATGATGATACGACTTTATATTGGTATAATGCGAAGTCTGAATTGATAACATCAAGAGATATCGAGACTTTGAATTATAAAAAGGCTAAGCGTATTGCAAAAAAGAATTACGATATCAAGTGTGAATCGATCGTACTTGGATATGGCTACAACAATCCGGTATATGAGATTCGTGGATCGAATAAATTGATTTTATTAGATTATGATAGTTTTGAACGTGTTTATGAAAGGAAGATACAATAATGGCTAATTTTGATTTTAATGCACCTTATGTAGATCGTAGAACTTGGATCATTGATCATCTACAAGATCTTGTTCTAGAACCAAAAGAAATATTAGTCGTATTGTTGATTGATTTTTTCAACCAGCAGCATATTTCAATTGATCATGAATTGATTAGTGAAAAGTTAAAAATTAGTGTGGATGAAGTGGAAGATATTTTCACCGAATTATCAGATAAAGGCTATTTAACTTTAGATTATGCGAATGGATCTTTGATTTTTAATATTGAAGGAATCTTTGAACTTTCTCAATCAAACAATACTTCCATTGATCGTTCTTTATTAGAGCAATTTGAGATGGAATTTGCGCGTCCCTTATCTTCAACGGAAATGCAAAGAATTATTGATATGGCAAGTATGTATGATGAGCGTCGTGTGATTTGTGCATTAAATGAAGCTGTATGTAATGAGGTTTGTGATTTAAATTATATTGAAAGAATTCTTCAGAATTGGCAACAAAAAGGTTTGTCAACTGAGGATTTGGAGAATGGCAAGCGATGAATGCGAATGAAATTTTGGATGAGATGGAAAAGATCTTTCCGAATGCGAAGTGTGAATTGTATCATGAATCTCCATTTCAATTGATTGTTGCGGTTGTGCTAAGTGCACAGACAACGGATGCGATGGTCAATAAGGTGACGCCAGCATTATTTATGGCGTATCCTACGGCAGAAAAGATGGCAGAAGCTACAGTTTCTGAGTTAGAACCATATATTAAAAGAATTGGTTTGTATCGTAATAAAGCTCGTTCTATTTCTAATCTAAGTAAAGATTTAGTTGAAAGATATCATGGCCAAGTGCCTTATACGTATAAGGATCTAATGTCTTTAGCAGGTGTTGGAAGAAAGACGGCCAATGTCGTTCGTAGTGTTGCCTTTGATATTCCTAGCTTTGCGGTAGATACCCATGTCAATCGTGTTAGTAAGCGTTTGGGTTTAGCTAAATATAATGATTCGGTTGAAAAGGTTGAGGAAAAGCTAAAACGTAAAATTGATCGTTCAAGATGGAATCAAGGTCATCATGACTTTATATTTTTTGGTCGATATCTTTGTCATTCAAGAAATCCAGAATGTGAAAGATGTCCTTTTAAAAGCTTTTGTAAGAAAGATAAATATGAGAAATAGTAGCACTACAATTGTAGTGTTTTTCTTTTTGTATTGTGATGGAAAGAGAAAATAATAAAGTTGACAAATAGTTGGTAGAGCAACCACAATAAAATCAATATAATGATGGTGAAAAGGAGGAAATATGTATCATGAAGGCAAGTGTATTTATAGCTTATATTCTTTTGTTGATGTATTTTGTAGTTGGTGTCGCATTCATATACTTATTTGTGTTGCTTGTTAGGGCATTGAGAAAATATATTAAATCTGAACCTGTAAGAAAGGAAAAGGCTGAGAGCGCAAAGTCACTTGGTGAAGTGATTAAAAGATATCGTACCCAACGTAAAATGACACAAGAATTTGTGGCAGAGTCTTTAGGTGTTACAAGACAAGCTGTATCAAAATGGGAAAGTGGTGCATCGGATCCAAGTACAACGAATCTAATGGCTTTGGCTAAACTTTTTGGAGTCACTGCTGAAGAAATCTTAAAGGAAGTTAGTCGATGATGAAAAAGAAATGTTACAACAATTATTGAACGATGAGTAAAGGAAGTATGAATATGAAGATTATTAAAGTTATAAATGATGAAGAAAAGAAGAAAATCACAAGAACTGTATTAGAAGCATTGCCTGAGTGGTTTGGAATTGTAGAATCACGTGAAGAATATATTCTTGATAGTGTAGGAAAAGATTTCTTTTGTGCTATGGAAAAAGATAAGGTCGTTGGATTTTTGTATCTTAAACAAACTGGTAAAGATACAATTGAACTTGCTGTAATGGGTGTATTAAAAGAATATCATCGTAAAGGAATTGGAAGAGCACTATTCGAATACGCAAAGGAAAGTATAAAAGAAAGTGGATATTCGTTTATTCAGGTAAAAACAGTGAAGATGGGAATGTATGAAGATTATGATCGTACAAATCAATTTTATATTTCATTAGGTTTTAAAGAATTTGAAGTACTTGATTCATTGTGGGATGAAAACAATCCTTGTCAAATTTACGTAATGGCAATATGAGGTGACAAAATGGCATCAACTAAAGATTATTTAGATTTTATTTTAGGACAACTATCTAATTTAGAAGAAATTACGTATCGAGCTATGATGAAAGAATATATCCTCTATTATCGAGGGAAAATTGTTGGCGGTATCTATGATGATCGATTACTTGTTAAGCCTGTAGAATCCGCAATTCATTATATGCCAAAAGTTCGATACGAATTACCATATGATGGGGCTAAAGAGATGTTGTTGGTAGAAGAAGTGGATAATCGGGAATTTTTGGAAGGCTTGTTTGAAATTATGTATGAGGAGCTTCCAAATCCAAAAAGGAAGAAATAAACTATGAATGAGTTACTATTTTCTAAGAAATATGATGTTAGAAAACTACAAAAGAATGATATTGATCAAATATATGATATTTGTAGTAAAAATCACTTATATTATCAATATTGTCCTCCTTATGTGACAAGAAAGAGTATCGAATCGGATATGATGGCTCTTCCAGATAATGTCGATTTTAAAGATAAGTACTATGTGGGATATTTTAAGAATGGAAAACTAATCGCAATCTTAGATTTAATTGAAGGATATCCTAAAAAGGATATTGTATTCATTGGATTCTTTATGATGGATAAAAATGTTCAAAAGAGTGGGGTTGGAAGTGCAATAGTCAATGAACTTATTGATTATTTAACAACGCTTGAACATAAGGAAGTTCGCTTAGGTTGGATAAATGGAAATCCTCAAGCTGAACATTTTTGGATTCAAAATGGTTTTTGTCCAATAAAAGAAGATCGTGTTGTACTCGCAAAACGAAGAATTAAATAAATTCTTTGCTGATTGATAGATATTTATCGGCATATATACTTTCTTTTTCCCAAATGATGTCAAAGTCGTGTTGTAGTTTAAAATCATCTAAAGTAATTTCTTTGAGTTCTTTTGATTGTAATTCTTTTTCAACCGCTATCTTATATAAAAAAGAAATTCCACAATCTTTTTTCAATAGATTCATAATGGTGTGCATATTCTCAACTTGTGTATAATGCGTGAAGTTTGAAATATGTAATCCGTGGGCAATTAAGCTTTGTTCAAGAATGTTTCTTGTTCCAGAACCTTCTTCACGAACTAAAAGATGTTCAGATACTAGATCATGAATCGTATGAGGCTCTTTTGTGAATTGGTGTGATGTAGCACAGACGGCAATATAATCTTCTGTGCTATATTTTATATGGGAATAGTTTTCTTTTGGATAATTTCCTTCGACAATGGCCATACTGATTTGGCCTTGATCAAGCAATTCGAGTAGTTTGGATGTGTTGCCATAATGAAGGTGAATATTGATTTCTGGGTGATGAATAATAAAGTTTGCCAATTTATCAATAATCGCATATTCACCAATGGTCATAGTTACGCCAATGGATAGCGTTTCAATATTAGATGTGATATTGTTGATTTCATTTTTTAGGGCTTGTTCATTATTTTTCATTGTTAATAAATGTTTATATAGTATTTCACCAGAAGGAGTTAGTGATAACTCTTTATTTTTGTATGCAAATAATGTGGTATTGTATTGTTTTTCTAAGAAATGAATGTGTTGCGATACGGCAGGTTGTGTGATATTTAATTGTTTGGCGGCAGTTGTAAAATTTAATGTCTTACATACTGTAAGGAATGTTTCTGTTCTATAATCTAGCATAGGCACCTCTATTGATAAGAAAAAATTATTGTTCGATAGAATTATATAATTTTACCTTATTGTTGTATAGTGCTACAATTCTCTTCATGGAGGGAATTTTTAAATGAATTTTGTAAATAAATATGGAAAAGGCATTTTGGTTTGTCTTTTGATTGCGATTCCATCATGGATCATTGGAAAGATGTTTCCAGTCATTGGTGGTGCTGTGGTTGCGATTCTTGCAGGAATGATTATCGCAATGTTTTGGAATGATAAAGGAAAAGCAGAAGCTGGTATTAAATGGACTTCTAAGATAGTTTTACAGACGGCTGTTGTATTACTTGGATTTGGAATGAATTTAGGTGTGATTTTTGAAACGGGTAAGCAGTCTTTACCTATCATTGTTTGTACGATTACAACATCTCTAGTACTTGCGTGGATTATGAAAAAGGTTTTAAAAGTACCTACAAATACTTCGATTCTTGTGGGTGTTGGTTCTTCGATTTGTGGAGGTTCTGCCATTGCGGCAACGGCACCCGTTATTGATGCGGATGATGATGAGATTGCTCAATCGATTGCGGTTATCTTTTTCTTTAATGTATTAGCCGCTATTTTCTTTCCTATGTTAGGAAAGGCTCTTGGCTTTGATACAATGCATGGCGATGCCTTTGGTATTTTTGCAGGAACGGCCATTAATGATACATCGAGTGTAACGGCTGCTGCTTCTACTTGGGATAGTATGTGGGGTCTTGGTAGTGCCACATTAAATAAGGCAGTAACAGTAAAGCTAACTCGTACTCTTGCGATTATTCCAATTACACTCGGACTATCTTTTATTCGTGCTAAAAAGGAAAGACAAGCATCAAATTTTAGCTTAAAGCGTGCCTTTCCAATGTTTATTCTTTATTTTGTACTTGCAGCAATCTTTACAACTGTATGTGTAAATTTAGGAGTTGACTCTAGTGTATTTTCACCATTAAAAGAATTATCAAAGTTTTTGATCATCATGGCTATGGCTGCCATTGGATTAAATAGTAATGTGATTCAGTTGATTAAAACGGGTGGTAAGCCAATTGCGGTTGGTGCAACTTGTTGGTGTGGAATCACAATTGTAAGTCTTATCATGCAGCATGTGATGCATATTTGGTAAATTTTGAATGATAAAGAAAGCGTGTCAATATTGGCTGCACGACTTGCATCCTGGACAAGAAGAATTTCTCGTTCAGGATTTTTTATATTTGTGTGAATTCAATGCTGACTAAAGGAAGGTTTTGTTCAGTGTGAAAAGGGATTAAGTTTTATATCAATGGAATAAAAAAGGTTGTTTAATTATTGTTAGTAGTTGAATCCCCTAAAGAAATGGATGTAGAATTGATGTATGTAATGATTGAATCTGCAACCGTTTGGAACAAAGAGTTGGGATTGGAAAGATTATGAATATGGAGCAAATGTATGAAGAATAAGACTGAAATTAGTAAATATATAGCTTTGATATTGAGGCATAAACCGGAAACAATTGGAATTAAATTGGATGAACATGGCTGGGCTAATGTTGAAGAACTTATAAAAGGAATTCATGCACAATATAGTTTTTCTAAAGAAGATTTGGAAGAAATTGTTTCTACAGATAATAAACAAAGATATTCGTTTAATGATGATAAAACATTAATCAGAGCCAATCAGGGGCATTCGATTCCAGTGGATGTAGAACTTGAAAAAGTCACTCCACCTGATATTCTTTGGCATGGAACTGGAGAAAAGTACGTGCATTCGATTGAACAAGAGGGTTTGATTCCAAAGTCTAGATTATATGTTCATTTATCATCTGATATCGATACCGCAAGAATAGTTGGCGCAAGACATGAAAAAGTAGTGATTTTTCAGATTAACGCAAAACAGATGTATGAGGATGGATATGAGTTTTATAGATCGGTAAATGGAGTCTGGCTAACAAAAAAAGTCCCACTGAATTATTTGTATAATTTGTATAAATTAAAATAATGAGTGGTACTTTTAAATTATAAAGAAAGAGTGTCAATAAATTTTTGTGTGGCAATATTGGTTGCTCGACTTGCATCCTGGACAAGAAGAATATCTCGTTCAGGATTTTTAATATTCGTTTGAATTTCAAAAATATCAGAGTCTTTTGAAATCAATTCTTTTGGATAGAATCCAATGCCAAGGTTGTGTTTGACTAAAGGAAGGATTTGATCAGCAGTCGCTACTTCTAAATCGGTATGAAAAGGGATTTGATAATTTAAGAATAAGTTTGAATAGTAGTTATATGTACTCGTGTTTTTGCCTAAGGTAATAAATGGATAATGCGAGATTTGTTGGATGTCTAGAATTTCATTGCTTAAACTTTCATATTCTTTTCCACCAATTAATACCTCTTCAAATGAATAGAGTGCAGTTGCGTGTAGTGGCTTTTTGATTTGAATAGGACTTGTGACGATTGCAATATCGACAACGCCTTTTTCTAAGGCTTCAATGGCTTGGATGGATGAGTGGTTGGATAATTTGATTTTAACGTGGGGATAGGTTTTGTGGAATTGTTCAAGTTTTGATAATAAAAAGATATTTAATGCAGTTTCACTCACTCCAATTGAGATGTGTCCATGTTCAAGTGTTTTATTGGATAGTAGTTCGTTTTCGCCTTGGTAAAGTTGTTCAATCGCAATCGCAACATGTTCATAGAGTTGTTCTCCCTCTGGTGTTAGTGTAATACCAGAGTGGGAGCGTACTAAAAGCTTACATCCAAATTCACTTTCAATGTTGTTCATGGTTCGTGAAATGTTAGGTTGGTTGTTATGTAGAATTTGAGCGGCTTTTGAGAAGCTTTTGTATTTAGCTACATAATAAAAGATGCGGTAATAATCAAGTGTCATAGATACCTCCATATTTTTTTTGTATAATGCATATTCAAAATATACATTTCACATATTTTAATGGTGTAAGTATAATACTTTTAGTCTGAGTAGGCAAGCCATCAAAACAGATACGAAAAGTGTGTTAAAGGAAGACTTCTTGTATCTGTTTGCCCAAAGGACTAGAAAAGAAGTGAGAATTATGCCAACAATTTTTCCTAGGGAAGAAAAGGCAGAGGCTTTGTTTGATAAAATTGCCAAGGATCCTAGAGCTTGTAAACGATTAATGGATGCCTTTTATGAAGGTGTTGCCTGTGATGATGATTCAGGTGTAGAAGAAGAAAGGGTACTTGTAGATAAACAAGTGTTTACCAATGCCCTATTTACTGCATATAAGAACAAAGATCTATCGGCATTTTTAATGGCCGTATGCGGTAATAGTATGTTTGACTTATTGAGAAATGCATTTTTGATTCCATTGCGATTTAACGATAAGGGAAAAGAGAATCCGATTCTTTTAAGTGATGAGGATGGAAATTTTATAGAAAGTGATATTCATATTCCAGATTTAAAGAAGCATATGTTTAAAAAGCTTGTAGAAAAAAATCGATACTTAGCTTATGGCTTTTTAGAACAGCATAGCTTTAAAGAGGACATGTCCATTCAAACTATTCAAAATGAATCGCATTTAGGTATCTTAGTTGTCCAAGAAATGCCAAAAGAAGTTCATGAAAAGTTAAGTGATGCACAGATCTATTCAAATTTATGGGATTCGATGATGAAGCTTGAAGATTTGTTGTATAACGCTTTCTTCTATTGTGGGGATTTTAAAGGAAAGTATTGTGTGGGTGTATTCTTACCATTTACACATTTTGAACATAATTTAGAGAAGAATATTGAAGTTTCAAATAGTATCTTATATGAATGTATACAAAAAATGCTGAGCGATTAAAAAGTTCAGCATTTTTATGTACAATATCGAAATGAGGGATCGGTTAAGATACGGGCAAATATAAGTCCCATTGGTAAAGCTAATACAATCAATAAAGATTGAATAAGCCAATTGGCTCCAATTGACACGGTAGATGCAAGTTCGAGATTATAAATAGCTCGATACATGTATAAGCCTGGGACCATAATCACAATGGATGGTACGGTTATCGCAATTCTAGGATATCCTGTATTTCCTTTGATCATAGAGGCAAGTAGTCCGGCTGTTAATGCGCCAATAAAGGCCGCGGCTGCAGCAGGTAAAGATAAATCGACAAGTGTTAGTCGTAATGTGTTTGTGATGGCTCCAATGCATCCGGCACTTGCGGCTATTTTTTTTGAACTGTTAAACATAATGGAGAATCCGAATACGCCTCCAAAACTGGTTAATAGTCTTAAAAGTAATTTGGTGGATGTTGAAATGTGTAGTTTCACAAAGTCTACAGGTTGAAGATGTAAGACTAAAGCGCAGATCCATGCAGTAAGTGTGGCAGCTAAAATAATGATAATGGCATAGGCAAGTCTTTCAATGCCAGATCGTAAATCTAATTTAGCTAAGTCAATGCCACTTGTAATGAAAGGAAATCCTGGAATTATGAAAAGCATAGAACAGATGTATCCGGCTTCATGTTGTGTGGATATGCCAAAACAAGTTTCTAAAAAATTAAATAATAAGGCATATACAAGACAGGCTAAGGAAACACTGGCAGCGACATTTAAAAATAGGGTGTAGTTATGTTTGATGAGTTTCATTCGAAGTGTATTGCCTAGTCCCGCCCCCACAAAGGCACAAAGCATTTCAATGATGCCTCCTCCTAGTAAGAAGGTAAAACAACTACAGGCAAGAGCTGCAGCTAATCCTAGAATAATGGGGGAGTAGCTAGAGTGAATGTTTTCAATTTGATCTAATTGATCGTGTATTTCATTGCATGTACATGTTTTACATTCGTCTTTAAAGTGATAGACAAAGTCTTCCATACGGGCAAGCTTGGATGTATTAACGCTTGTATTATGTAATGACAAAGATTGGGCATGTGACTTAATTCCATCAATGCAAGTGTAAGAAATGTTGGTTAGTCCAATGTCGGCAATGCATGTAATATTTAATTCACTAGCAATGGTGTTCATTGAACTTCTGACTCGCCAGGCACCTGTTCCACAGGCTAGAAGCATCAATCCAATTCTTCCTATAACGGAGGATTTTTCTGTAAGACTTGCATTTTCAATCTTAACTTTTGAATCTTTGTTCGTATATTCATGCCACGGAATTTCCATGTGGTTGTTCATAAGATCATCTCCTATATCATTTAGATATAATACGCATAGTATAAATATATATTCGATATTTAATTCCATGAATAGTATAGTCAAGAAAAAAAAGAAGTCAAATTAATCGACTTCTTTATGAATCCACGTCATTAATACTTTGACGATATAGGCCTTTTGTCTAGGGCCTAGTGGCTGATTGGGTTTGATTTTATGCCATTTGTATAAACATTGTCTGCAACAACAGCCTGTAGCATGTTGGGCAATAAATACGGGGTGTCCTTTGAATGGTGTTTGTTTACCATCATTGGGTATATAGGCTGGAGCTAATCGTTTCTCAACAAAATCTATGGCATGTTTTTCAATGGTATCCATTCCTTTGGCTTGAATATAATCTTTATCTTTTTGTTTCAGATGAAAACTGCTCCTAAATTTGGAGTGGGAAAGACGGCTAAAAAGTTGTTCAAACCATTCGGATTCTGTCATGTTTGCTCCTTATATAATAAAAAAACCAGCTAGGCTGGTTTAATAATCAAGTGGCGCCTGAAACAAGACTCGAACTTGTGACCTGCCGGTTAACAGCCGGATGCTCTACCGACTGAGCTATTCAGGCATTTGTTTTTCACTTGACTGCCTAAATATAATACCAAAAGAACTTGGTTTATGCAAGCACTTTTTTAATTTTTTTTAAATAAGAAATAAAAAAACCAGCTAGGCTGGTTTCATAATCAAGTGGCGCCTGAAACAAGACTCGAACTTGTGACCTGCCGGTTAACAGCCGGATGCTCTACCGACTGAGCT